>JBBQJR010000207.1:0-6155 GCA_038326125.1 Chthoniobacterales bacterium | reverse complement strand
GAAACCATGAAAATTCGCCGTTCCTTCCGGGTTTCATGGTTTCCAATTCATCCGCCTCTGCCTTTGTCACGCAATCGAATAAGCAAGGTTCAAGCAAGTGGGAGGCGTGAAAGGCGAATCCTCATACGATTTGAGTGAGTGCCGCAAAACCGAGGTGCTGGGACGATCTCGGAAATGGATTTCCTCGGATCACTCGCCTTGCGGAATGCGCAAGCACACGCTCATGCCCATGGGCGCGACGTGCGCGGCGGTCACGGTTCCGTCGCAGGCTTCGACGCAGCGGCGGACGATCGCGAGGCCGAGTCCCGTGCCGCCGGTGGTGCGCTGGCGGGCGAGTTCGGGCCGATAGAAGGGCTCGAAAATTTTTTCCAGGGTGCCGGCGGGGACGCCGGGGCCGTGATCGCGGATGGTGATCTCGACCGCGCCGGCAGCGGCCAGCGCGTGGATTTCGATGGGGCCGGCGTGGGCGGCGTAGCGGACGGCGTTGCGGATGATGTTCGCCAGCGCGCGGTCGAGGGCCTCGCGGATCGTGTGCAGGCGCAGGTCGGCGGGGATGTGGATTTCCACGCGGGCGTCGGCGGCTTCGCGGGTTAGGACTTCGGCGACGAGATCGGCGAGCGCGAACTCCTCGGGCGCGATGCGTTCGGGCAGCGTCGCGGCTTTGGAAAAGGAGAGCACTTCCTCGACGAGCCGCGCCATGTGCTGGAGTTCGCGATCCAGCTTTTCAATGTAGCCGGCCTGCTTCGGCACGGCGCGCTGCTCGACGATGCCGAGCGCGCGCTGCATCCGCGCGATGGGTGAGCAGAGTTCGTGGGCGACATCGGCGGTGAGGCGGCGCTGGCGCGACATGTATTCGCCGAGCTGCGCGGCCATCGTGTTCACCGAGCCGCCGAGTTCGCCGAGTTCGTCGCGCCGTTGCTCGGGCACGCGCACCTCGAAGCGGCCCTGCGCGATGTTGCGCGCGGCGGTGTTCACGCGGCGGATGGCGCGGGTGATGCCGCCGACGAGCGGCAGCCACACCAGCGCGGAAAGCACGAGCGCCGCAGCGCCGAGCCAGAGCCACGGCCGCGGGTCGAAGAAAAGCCCGCCGCCGGTGATCGTCTCGGAGACGATGAGGATCGTAACCGGCCGTGGATCCACGGGGTCGTCATGCACGACGTTCACATGGATGCCCGCCCAGTATTTCGCCGGCTCGCCGGCTCGCAGGAAATACATGAACCGCGCAGGCGGCCCTTGGCCCGGCGTTCCGGCGGGTGGAGTTCCGGGTGGGCCGCCGAGCGGTCCTGACGGGACGCGTGGCCCGCCGGGAGGAGTGCGCCTTTCCGGCGGTCCGTCCTCGCGCGGCGGATTGTGCGGGGGCGGACCGCGCCGATCACGGAGCTTTTCGAGGACAGCAGCGGGAGGATTCAGCGCGGGGCCGGCGACCTGCCGGCCGTCGTTGCGGAAGATGGCAAACGTGACGCCATTCGCCGCGCGGTAGCGATCCATCACCTCGTTCCAGCGCGTGGCCGGGCGTTCGCGCAGGTCAGCGGAGATGAGCCCGCTCATCGCCTCGATCTGCTGGGTCGCATGGCCTGAGAGCAGCCATTCCATCCCGACGCGAAACTGCATCCGCGCAAAGCCGTACGCGAGCGCCGCGACGAGCGCGAGATTCACGAAAAACCAGAACATCACCGTGCCGTAGAGCGGGAACCGGAAGCGCATGGTGTCAGCTTTCCTGGACGATGAGCATGTAGCCGAAGCCGCGCACGGTCTTGATGAAGTGCGGCTCCTTCGGGTCGTCGCCGAGTTTTTTGCGGAGCGAGGAAATGTGCATGTCAATCGCGCGGTCGAAGACCTCCCACTCGCCGCCGCGCAATTCCTCAAAAAGCTGGTCGCGCGATTTCACGCGGCCCTTGGCGGAGGCGAGCGCGAGCAGCAGCTCGAACTCCGTGCGGGTGAGCGTGAGTGCCCTGTCGTGCAGCGTGGCGATGTGCGTGTCGGTGCAAATGCGCAGCGGGCCCGCCACGACCTCGCGCATCGGCACGGGCGCCGCGCTTTCCGAAACCCAGCCCGCGCGGCGCACCGCCGCCCGCAGCCGCGCGAGCAACTCGCGGGAGGAAAAGGTCTTCGGCAGATAATCGTCCGCGCCGAGTTCGAGGCCGACGACGCGATCCATTTCCTCGCCGCGCCCAGTGAGCATGAGCACGGGCACTTTCGATTTTGCGCGGATGCGGCGCAGCACCTCGAAGCCATCCACATCCGGCAGCATCACATCGAGAATCACCGCGTGCCACGGCTCGGTGGTCGCGCGCTCCGCGCCGCGTTCGCCGGTGTGAACGGCTTCCACGCGGAACCCCAGCGGCGAGAGGTAATCGGCGGTGAGTTCGCAGAGGTCCTCGTCGTCATCAATCACGAGCACGCGCAGGCCCTCGCGGTTTTTTGCCGGGGAAGATGAGGCGGGCGGAATCATGAGGATCGGAGCCGAGCGTATTCCCGCGCACCGGGCGTGGCGCGCAGATTTACCCGTTGCTGACAATTCTCCGCAGCGGCCCGGACGCTTTGCTGACAAGTGGCGTTCACATTCAGGGACATCGCACAGCCCCGATCCATTCGCCCCATGAAAAAAAACGCCTCCCTGCTCCCGCTGATCCTCACCCTCGCCGGACCGATCTGCGCACTCGCGCACGACTCCGGCGCGGCGCACGGCGATCCCAGTTTTTCCGCGCGCAATTTTTCCGCACAGCTTCCGATGGAAATGCTGGAAATCCTCCGCGATGGAAAAGGCATCCCCGCGGCGGACAGCGATGCGATCAAGGCTCTGACTGCGCGCTATCTTTCGCGGCGCTCGAACCGTCCGGCGGATGCCGGCAGCAGCGCGCCGTCCGCAGTCACGCGCCGGCAGGCGGAGAGTGCGACTGCCGCGGATGTCGCCGCGCCCCAGTGGCAGTTCGTGACCACGCCGTTCAATCCGCTCGACGCATTTGCGGATGTGCCGTTCACGCTGACTTCATACACGGCTCCGGCGGGCAATGGCACTCTGATGGCCGCCTCGTTCGCGCCGTTCAAGCCGAAGGTGCGCTACGTCTGGGACAGCACCTATTTCTACGAAGAATCCGACGGCATCCCAGATCGGACGCGGATGCCGAATCTGATGTGGGCATCACCTCGTGGCAGCAGCAGGTGCCGCTGCCGACATCCTATTTCGCGAGCACGACGAATGGCACGAACGATACGGTCTCGCTCGGCTACCAGCAGCCGAACTACTGGAGGCTCCCGCTCGTGCCGGTGGCCGCGGCATCGCCCATCTCGCTGACGGGTAACTTTCTGCGCGGGGCGGTCGCGTTGGGGGCGGATGGCGTGGCGATCTTTAATCCGCGCAACAACACGGGCCAGTTCTCCCAGGCCATCGGCGAACTCGACGCGTATGGCGGTCACTGCGGTCTCGGCGATGACTATCACTATCACATTTTCTCCACGCATCTCACCTCCGTGCTCGGCAATGACAAGCCCATCGCCTGGGGTCTCGATGGCTACCCGGTCTATGGCTATGTGGAGCCGGATGGCAGTGCGATGCTGGCGCTCGATAGCGATGGCGGCCACGATCATGGCACCTGGGGTTATCACTACCACGCTCGCGGGACTTACAGTGCGGGCACTGCCACCTGGACGCCTGCTTCGCCATACATGATGAGTGCCATGCACGGCACCGTGGTGAACTACGGCGGGCAAATCGATCCGCAGCCCACGGGTTCCGGTTTGCGCGCCTCGGGCACGGGGGGTTACACGGCGCAGCCGGTGGCGGGTGCTTCGATCACGGCTTTTAAGAACCCTGTCGCGCTCAGCGTTGATGGCTCCGGCCACTTCATCGAAAATGTCAGCGGCACGGCGTCGAACGACGACTGGCTCATGCGCATCAGCATCAGCGGCGTGAGCTACGACATCTGCTGGCGGCTGAATCGCAATGTGAATCCCAAAACGATGACGATCACCTGGCGGCTGCCGGCAGCCACGACCACGACGACTTACAACAATGCGGGCAATCGCATCACCGCCTATCCGATGGCGGCCAACACGATGGCGAAACTGCCGGACACCAGCCAGACCCTGGACAGCACCGCCACCTTTGGTGAAGACGCCGACTACACCATCAATGCGCAGTCCTTCACCGACAATGGCAACAGCACCATCACCGATAACATCACGGGGCTGATGTGCACGTTGTTCCCCGCGGCCACGGCCACTGCGTATTGGTCCTCGACGACGGTGAAGGGAGCCACGACCACCGAGGCATGGCTGGTCGAGTTTGGCATCAACGCCGCCCCCACACCGCCGCGCAATTCCCAGGGCATCGTCAGCTATGAGGCGAAGACCTCGGCTTATCCCGTCTTCGCCGTGCGCAGCGCTTCGGTCACGACGCAGATTGCTGTTTCACAAAATGGCACAGCACTCACCGATGCCCTCAGCACGGTGGCTTATGGCAACGTCAATGTCGGCAGCACATCGTCGAAGACTTTCACGATCAACAACACGGGCGCCTCCGCGCTTACCATCTCCGGCGTGACCATTGATGGCACGAACGCATCGAATTTCACCGTGACGACAGCGCCCGCCACCACCATCGCCGCCGGCGGCAGCACGACGATGGACGTGCTGTTCAGCGCGGCCAGTTCAGGCGCGAAGGTCGCAGCGATCCACATCGCGAGCAGCGACACCTCGGTGGGTGCTGCGTTTGACATCGCACTCAGCGGCACCGGCTACGTCCCGCCGCCGACGATCACCGCAGTTGCGAATCAAACGACGATGCGGAACAACGCGACGAGCACCCTCGCCTTCACCGTCGGCGATCCGCAGACCGCTGCGGTGAGCCTCACCGTCAGCGCCACGTCGTCGAACGCCACGCTGGTGCCGGTTGCGAACATCGTCTTCGGCGGCAGCGGGGCCAGCCGCACCGTGACGGTGACACCGGCGAGCGGGCAGACGGGCACGGCCACGATCACCGTCACTGTGAGCAACGGGTCGAGCACGACGAGCACGACCTTCACGCTCACGGTGAGCCCGCCGAACATCCTGATTATCATCGCCGACGACTAGCGCCTCGATGCGAGTTCGCTCTACTCCAGCTTGCTCGGCAACAGTGGCACCGCGACTTTTCCACCGACGCCGAATATCGCGTCGCTCGCGGCGAATGGCGTGCAATTCAACCACGCTTACACTTACACGGTCTGTTCGCCCTCGCGCTCCTGCATTCTCACGGGAGCTATGGCTTTCGCACGGGTACGGCTAATGTGGTGGGCGGCGGCGCATCGAACAATTCGCTGCAAGCTTCGGAGTTCACGCTGCCAAAGGCTTTCGCGGCCAATAGCTCGCTCGGCTACCAGCTCAAGCAATTCGGCAAGTGGCACCTCGGCGGCGGGAATACCGCTCCTGGTGCGATTGGCGGCCGGCCATCGTTCGCAGGTTCGCTCGCAGGCGATGTCGCGAGCTACTATAGCTGGCCGAAGGTGGTGACCGATGGCACAGCGGGCGGCACCACGACCTCTACTTCCACGACTTATGCCACGACCGATCAGGTCAACGACGCTGTGTCCTTCATCAGCACGCAGACGACCGCCGCAAAGCCGTGGGTCGCGTGGGTCGCCTTCAATGCGCCGCACACCACCTCGATTGCACCGCTGTATCACCTGCCGGCGAAAAGCCTCCGCCCGAGCTCGACCTACGACTCACTCCCCAATACGCCTGCCGACATCGCCGCTAATCCGCTCAATTATTACAATGCGATGATCGAGGCGATGGATACGGAGATCGGCCGGCTCCTCGCCTCGGTTGACCTGAGCAAGACCGACGTGATTTTCATCGGCGACAACGGCACGCCGCCGCTCACGCTCCAGGCTCCGTATCCCACCAACCGCGGCAAAGCCTCGCTCTATGAAGGTGGCATCCGTGTGCCGCTGATCATCCGTGGCTTCGATGTCGTGGCGCCGGGCCGCACCTCGGACGTGCTCACGCATTTCGTCGATCTTTACTCCACCATCCTCGAACTCGCAGGCATCAACGTCGCCACCACCGTTCCAACAGGCACCACGCTTGATTCGCAGAGCCTGCTGCCGGTGTTGCAAAATCAAAGCGTCACCCGCAGCCTCGTCTTCGGCGACTACTACGATCTCGGTTTCCCC
>JBBQJR010000206.1:0-6178 GCA_038326125.1 Chthoniobacterales bacterium | reverse complement strand
CGCCGCATTGGGGTGGCCGAAGACGGCGAAGACGCCGCACTCATGTTTCGGATGGTGGTGGTTCACGCGAGGCAGGCGGCGGAGATACGGGGCATTGCGAGGGGCGTCAAGTGGCGGTGCGGAATTGCGGGGGCGTTCACGCCGGGCGGCGCTCAGTCACCTTCGCGAGCGTCTTCGCGAGTTTGTCCAATTGCTTTGCAGAGGTGACTTTTTTGTATTCGAGATCCGTGATGTAAAAGCTGTCGATGGCCGCGCCCCTTTCCGTGGTGATGCGCGCGGCGACGATGAGGAACTTCGCGTCGCTCACCGCGCGCAGGATGTCGTAGAGCAGCGCGAGACGGTCCGGCGCGGTCACGTCCACGACCGTGTAGTTCGGGTGGAGGTCGTGCCGGATCGTGATGCGCACGGGGAAATCCAGCGCGCGCTCCCACGCCTGCACGCGGCGCAGGCGCTTCGCGAGCAGCGGGCCGAAGTCGAAATTTTCCACCATGAGCGCCTCGCCGAGCAGCTTGCGCACGCGCTGCATGTCGCGCTCATCCTCGACGGCTTGGAAGCGCGTCGTCGTCACGCGGAAAATGTCCAGCACCAGCCCGTCGTCGCGCGTGAAAATATCCGCGCTGAGGATGCTGAGTTCACTCGCGGCGAGCGCGCCCGCGATGCGCGCGAGGAGCTGGTGGCGGTCCCAGGTGCAGACCCACAGCTCGCTGTGGCCGGCGTTTGGCCGCGGCACCCAGTGCAGCACCGGCGCGAGCGTGCCTTCCTCCGCCGCAAAGTGGCGCTCGAGAAATTCGTGCACGAGCTTCAGGTGCGCCGCGATTTCGCCCGAGGTGTGCGTCTGGAAATACCGCTCGGGCAGCGCGGAAAAGTGCGCGTCAATTTCCATCTCGAATTCCGCCGGCAGCCACTTCGCCACTGAAGAGCGGAGCTGCTGCCGCTCGATGTGCCGCTTCTCGCGGAAGCCCTCGCTGTCCGCCAGACAGCGCGAAGTCTCGCGGTACAGCGTCCAACTGAGCGATTCCGTCCAGCCATTCCACAGCTTCTCATCGCCCACGCCCAGCCCGTCCGCCGCGGTCAGCAGCATAAGCGCGTCGAGATTTTCCTGATGCCCGACGAGGGCGGCAAAGGACTCGATCGTCTGCGGCTCCGAGAGGTCGCGCTGCCGCGCCGTGCGCGACATGAGGTCGTGGTTGTCCACGAGGAAAATGAGCAGCTTCCTCTGCTCGCTCGTGAGTTGCAGGCGGCGCGCGACTTTCTGCGCGTTGATCGTGCTCTCGATCGCGTGGTGCCGGCTGTTCGCTGCCTTGCCCGTGTCGTGCAGCAGCACCGCGAGGTAGAGCACGTACGGATCCTCGAGTTTTTGAAAAAGCTCCCGGTAGCCCTGGTGCCGCGGCTCCTCGGTGTCGAGCAGGCTGTCGAGCTTTTCCACGCACACCAGCGTGTGCTCATCCACCGTGTAGCGGTGGAAATATTCGTGCTGCACCAGCGCCGTGAGCCGGCCAAATTCCGGCATCCACCGCCCGAGAAAATCCACGCGGTGCATCGTGTGCAGGATGTGCCCGACCTCGCCCTTTTTCCGCAGGATGCTCGCGAAGACCTCGCGGTTCACCTTCAGGTAGCGGAAGGTGTTATCAATGTACTTCAGCCGCCGCCGCACGAGCTGCCGCAGCTCCGGCGTGAGGCGCAGCCCGCGCAACTGCACATGCTGGAAAAGCCGCATCATCCGCGCGCTGTCCTCCTTGAAAATCTGCCGGTCGCGATAGGACATCCGATCGCCCAGCGCCACGAAGCCGTCGAATTCCGCGCGCTTCGATTTCGCCCTCCGGCCAAACGGCAGGAAGTGGAAAAAGCCCCCGGGCGCCGTCTCCTCCGCCGTCGGCAGCGCGAGCCGCTCGGAGACGAGTTCCGTCAGTTCGTAGATCGCGCGCGCGTGCCGGTAGTAGTCGCGCATCAGCGCCTCCGTGCGTCGCAGCACGTCGGGAAAGTTTTCGCGGTAGCCGAGCCGGTCCGCGAGATCCTTCTGGTTGCCGACGAGGATCACATCCGCGTGCCGCCCCGTCGCGTAATGCAGTTCCGTGCGCAGCCGAAAAAGGAAATCGTACGCGCGATCCAGCTCCCGCTGTTCAGTCTCGTTCAGGTATTTTTTGACGACCAGTTCCCGCGTCGTCCGCACGCGGTATTTGAAGTACGCCATCCACAGCAGATTCTGAAAGTCGCGCAGTCCGCCGCAGCCGTTTTTGATGTTCGGCTCCTGCATGTACACCGTCTGCCCGTACTTCGAATGCCGCGACGCCTGATCCTTCACCCGCGCCTCGAGATAGTCCTCCGTGTGCCCGTCCACGCACGCTTTCAAAAAGCGCGCCTGAAACGCCTCGAACAATTCCCGGTCGCCGCACAGGAATCGCGCCTCGAGCATCGCCGTCTTCGACTGCATCTCCTTGTTCGCCTCGGCCATCGTCTCGCTGAGATTCCGCGTCGAGTGCCCCGGCGTGAACTCGCACGCGAAAAGCACATTCAGCACGTCCTTCACCACCGTCTCCACGCCCTTCGGCAGACCCATTTTACCCGCGTGGAGAAAGGCGATATCCACATCGCTTTTCGGATTCAGCTCCCGCCGACCGTAGCCGCCAATCGCCGTCAGCGTGAGCTTCGGCGGCCTGATGCCCTCGCCCCGCAACTGCGCCACCGCCGTGCTCATGAGGTGGCACGCGAAATCGTCAATCATGTCCGCCCGCATCCGCCCGCCCTGCAATCCGCCGCTGTGGCGCTGATGCCGTTCGAGCAGTTTTTCCTCAAGCCCGAGCGCCTTGCGGTACGCGGCCACGCGCGGGTCGAAAGTGGAGTCACCCGCGGACTTCAGGCGGGCTTCGATCTCCGCGAGGACCTTCGCAAAACGGCGCATCAGGATGGCAAAGTGCCGCGCAAATTACGCCAGCGAAAAAGTCTGCAGTGCGGGCGTTCCTGCCGTGCCGCGCACCCGCGCGTCGTTCGCCGCGAGATGCGTGAGCGCGTGGAAAACCGCCTCCGCCTCCTCGCCGATGCTCTGTGCAATCTGCTCCGCCGTCTTCGCCTCCGCCCCGAGCGCCGCGCGCACTTTTAGTTGCAGCGCGAGCACCACCGCCGCCGCCTTTTTTCCCGCCTCCACGCCCGGCTGGTGGTACGCGTTGATGTTCACCAGCGTCGCGTAAAATCCCACCGCGCGATCGTAGAGCGCGATGAGCGCGCCGACCGTGCGCGGCGTCACCTCCGGGATGCTCACCGTCACGCTGTCGCGCCCGCTTTCATAAAGCGCCGCCCGCGTGCCGCGCAGGAACCCCTCCAAATAATCGCCCGCCGTCACGCCCGGCTCCACCTCGATGCCCGGTGCCGAGCGTGCCTTGCGCACCTCGATGAACGTCGCGAAAAAATTATTCACGCCATCGCGAAGCTGCTGCACGTACGCGTGCTGATCGGTCGAGCCCTTGTTCCCGTACACCGCGATGCCTTGGTGGACTTCCTTGCCGTCGAGATCGAGCCGCTTGCCGAGACTCTCCATCACGAGCTGCTGGAGATACTTTGAAAACAGCGCGAGCCGATCCTTGTACGGGAGCACCACCATGTCCTTCGCGCCCTTGCCGCCGCCGGCAAAATGCCAGCTCAGTGCGAGCATCATCGCGGGATTTTTCCGCGTGTCGGCGAGGCGCGTCCATTCGTCCATCAGCGAAGCGCCTTCGAGAATGCCGCCGACTTCCAGCCCTTGCAGCGCGAGCGGCAGCAGCCCGACCGCGCTCATCACCGAAGTGCGCCCGCCGACCCAGTCCCACATCGGAAAACGCGCGAGCCATTTTTTCTCCGCCGCATGTTTGTCGAGCGGCGAGCCGACGCCCGTCACCGCCACCGCGTGCGACGGGAAATCGATCCCCGCGCGCTGGTAGGCCGCTTCCGCTTCGAGCATGCCGTTGCGCGTCTCCGGCGTGCCGCCGCTTTTGGAAATGGTGATGACCAGCGTGTGATCCAGCCGGTGCTGCAAGCCCGCGATCGTGCGGTCCATGCCGTCGGGATCCGTGTTGTCGAAAAAGTGCAGCCGCATCCGATCCTCCGAAGTGCCGAGCGCATCCGAGATGAACTGCGGCCCGAGCGCCGAGCCGCCGATACCGATCACGAGCACATCCATGAATTTTTCCGACTGATGCGTGCGCAGCGCGAACTCCCGGATGTTGGCATAGCACGTCACGATCTCCTCGCGCAGTTCGTCATTCGGCGCGATCTCCGGCGTGCGCAGCCAGTAGTGCCCGACCATCCGCTGCTCGTCGGGATTGGCGAGCGCGCCCTTTTCCAGCGCATCCATCGCCGCAAATGCTTTCTGCGCCAGCGGCTCCATTATTGCCAGCCACGCATCGTCAAAGCGCATGCGGCTCACATCGAGCGAGACGCCGAGTTCGTCGTTGGCGAGATAGGACTGCTGAAATTTTTCCCAAAGCGAAGTGGACATAGGGCGGCGAATGAAGCGCCCCGCGCCCGCAGGCGCAAGCGGGCGGATCGCGCGGCGGCGCCTAAATTTGGAAACCATGAAACCGGGAAGCAGAACACGTCGAACGCGCCGCCCGCGCGGTTTCATGGCTGCATCGTGCCAAATTCAAGCCAGCCACCAGCGGCAATCTGTCCTAACAAGCGAGGGCAACCGATGTGACCTACGTCGTCCCGCATCGCCATGAAGACCCTCCGCTCGCTCGTCCTCTCCACGCTCGCATTCACGCTGCCCGGCATCCCCGCGCACGCTGCCGCCGCGGAAAATCCGCCGCTGAAAAGCGAGCACTTCGACCGCGACCCCGGCTGGGAGGGGCACAACAACCGCATCGCGAAACCGCCGCACCATGTCGTGCAGGATTTCGGCTACAGCGCGACGAATTTTGCCGGCAAGGCTGCGGGCGAAATGGGCGGCGCGATCCAGCGGGCGACGACGCCCGCCTCGTACGGCGCGGCGCTTTCGCCTGCGAAAACACTCGACGATCCCCTCATCGCTTCCGGCAGTTTCGCGATCACGAAGGCAACCGCAGGCGCGGGGTTGTTCTTCGGTTTTTTCAATTCGCAGCAGCCCGGCGGCAGCGGCCGGCCGATCGGATCGCTCGGGCTGGATTTTGATTTTGAGGGCAAAGGCGCGCGGCTCGCGGTGCGGTTGATCACGAGCGGCAACAAGTCGTGCGGCACTTTCATCACGCCGTATCTGCCGGGAAAATTCCGGCCCACCCCGATCAAAATGGACGGCACGAAATACCGCTGGACCCTCGACTACGATCCGCAGGGCGCAGCGGGAAACGGTCGCTTCACTTTCACGATGAAGAGCGACACGCACCAGACGCAGGACTACGGCAAGCTCCCGGAACTCCACGAAAAAGAAGCGCAAGCACGCTTTCCGAACACGACCACTTTCACCGTGGATCTCACGCCGGGACACAAGGCCGAGGGCGCGACTTTCGACCGCTTCGGCGTGTGCAATGCGATGAAATCCGGCGGCACGGCGACGATGTTTTTTGATGACCTGCAATGCAACGGCGAGGCGCAGGACTTCGCGAAAGATCCCGGCTGGGTGGGCGTTGGAAATCGCGTGACGTATGAGGATCGCGAAGTCACCGGCGCGCACGATTTCGGCTTCTGCGAGAAGACGAATTTCGCCGGCGGCGCGCCCGGAGAAATCGGCGGCGGGCTGTGGCGCAGCGGCGCGTTCGGCTGGTACGCGGATCGGATCGGGCCGGTAAATTTGGAGCAGCGGCTCGAGGCGCGCGGCAAGGTGCGGCTCGTCACCGCGGGGCCGGATTCCGACATGCAGCTCGGCTGGTTCAGCAGCGCGGCGAAGGAAAAAAATGCGGGCGACACGGAAAATTTTGTCGGCATCCACGTCGGCGGTCCCACGCGCATCGGGCACTATTTCATCCCCGCATTTGCGACCGCGAAAGGCACGCGCGGCAAAGTGGAAAGCGGCCCCATCCTCAAGCCCGGCACCGCGCTCGAATGGTCGCTGCTTTACGATCCCACGGCAAATATCGGCAACGGCGAGATGCGCGTGACGCTTGGCGCAGAATCCGCCACGCTCGCGCTGAAGCCCGGCCAAAAAGCGCAGGGCGCAAGCATGGATCGGTTCGGCATTTTCACCTCCACCGCAGGCGGGCAGATGGTAAAAATCTACCTCGACGATCTGCAATAC
>JBBQJR010000205.1:0-6200 GCA_038326125.1 Chthoniobacterales bacterium | reverse complement strand
ATACCACCCCGCCGAGCCCGTGCGGTCCGCCTCGCTCGGCTTTTCAAAAAACACGCCGATGGTCGCCGCGCCGCCGGCAAACGCCGGCACGATCCGCGAAGCCAGCCCGTAGCCCGTGCTCGCGCCGATCACGAGCACCCGCTTCGGGAAGGGTTGAGGGTTGAGGGTTGAGAGTTGAGAGGCGGCCTGCGCGCCGTGCGCGGGATCATCCTGCGTTGTATTTTGTATTTTGTATTTTGTATTTTGGATGTCCGCCCCCGCCTTCCCCCGCACATACTCGATCTGCTGCCGCACATGCGCCGCGCACCCGTCGGGATGCGCCGTGATGCAGATGAAACCACGAATCTTCGGCTTGATGATCATGCCGCAACGGTGCGCAAACCGCGCGCGCGGCGTCGAGGAATTTTGCGCGCGGAGAAACCGCTCGCCATGGATGCGCAGGAAGCGGTCGCACGCCTCGTGGCGCAGCTCGCGGGAGGACCGCTTCCCTCGCGCATCCGGCGCACTCCATCGCGCATCCCGGCGCACCGCGCTGCCGCGTGCGGCTTGAGCAGAGCGCGCCTGCCCCGTAGCTTCCCGGCCCCGTGCCGCCCATGAATCTCATCCCGACTTGCAGCATCCTCGGCACCGCGCTCGCGGTCACGGACTACGACGGCGCCGTCGCGCACACGATGGAGTGCGCCGTCGAACGAAAGGGCGCGATGCTCGTTGCGCTGGCAAATACGCACGTCGTCACACTCGCGCGGCGCGACGCGCAGTTCCGCGCGGCGATGGCCGCATTCGACCTCGCGCTGCCCGACGGCATGCCGCTCGTGTGGGTGATGAACCGCCGGCTCGCCACGCCGCTGCGCGACCGCGTCTATGGCCCGACTTTCATGCTGCACTGCCTCGAAGCCACACAGGGCAATCAGAACGATGGGTGGTCGCACATGTTCATCGGCGGCACGGACGAACTGCTCGCCGCGCTGCGCGAAAAACTCCTCGCGCGTTTTCCAAAGCTCCACATCGCCGCGATGCACTCGCCGCCCTTCGGCGAATGGAGCGCGGAGAACGACGAGGAGATCATCGCCGCCATCGAAAAATCCGGCGCGCATTTCGTGTGGATCGGCCTCGGCTGCCCGAAGCAGGAACTCTGGCTCGCCCGCCTGAAACACCGCCTCCCGCCCGCGGTGTATTCGGCAGTCGGCGCCGCGTTCGCCTTCCACGCGGGCCGCGTGAAACAGGCGCCGCTGTGGCTCCAGCGCATCGGCATGGAGTGGCTCTTCCGCCTCTGCGCCGAGCCGCGCCGCCTCGCGCGCCGCTACCTCGTCTTCAATACGCTCTTCGTTTTCTACCTCGTGAAAGACGCGCTGTTCCCGCCGAAACCAGCGCAGCGCTAGCGGACGAATTTTCCGGGATTCAAAATCCCCTGCGGATCGAGTGCGGCCTTCAGCGCGGAATGGACGTCGCGTCCGGTCTTGTCCACGGCCTGTTTCCACCACGGTTTTTTCGCGAGGCCGATGCCGTGCTCGCCGGTGATGACGCCGCCGACCTTCAGCACCCAGGTGAAAAGCTCGTCGAGCGCGCGATCCACTTTCGCCTTCACGCACCGGTCGTCGTGGTAGTTCGCGGCCATGATGTTCACATGGATGTTCCCGTCGCCCGCGTGACCGAAACACGCGACGGGGTAGCCGTGCTTTTTCGCGAGGTGCTCGCCGAACTCGGCAAGCTCCACGAGCTTCCCGCGCGGGACGACGATGTCCTCGTTCAGCTTCGTGAGCCCGGTCGCTTTCAGCGAAGCGCTGTACGCGCGGCGCAGGCCCCAGAGCTTTTCACTTTCCTCGTCGTCCGTCGCCGTGAGCACGCGGAGGGCGCGGATTTTCCGCAGCAGTTTCGCGAGCGTCGCACATTCGCCGCGCACGGATTCCGGCTGGCCGTCGAGCTCCACGAGCACGAGCGACTGCGCGCCGGGCGCGATTTCGCGGCCGAGAAAATCGCGCGCACTTTGCAGCGTGAAGGGGTCCGCGATTTCCAGCGCGCACGGCAGGAAGCCGGCGGCGAAAATTTTCTGCACGGCATCCGCACCCTCGCGGAAAGTGCGGAAGCTCGCGGCGAGCGTCGCGCGCGCGGGCGGGTGCGGGAGCAGCCGCAGCGTCGCCTCGGTGACGACGCCGAGCAGCCCTTCGCTGCCGACGAAAAGGCCGGCGAGATCGAAGCCCTGTTTGTTTTTGTGGGTGCGCCCGCCGCAGCGCAGCACGCGGCCATCGGCGAGCACGACCTCGAGGCCGAGCACGTAGTTGCGCGTCACGCCGTACTTCAGGCAGCGCGGGCCGCCGGCATTCGTCGCGATGTTGCCGCCGATGCTGCATTCATTTTTCGATGCCGGATCGGGCGGATAGAAAAGTCCGACCTCCCGCACTTTCGCCTGCAACTCGCCGGTGATCACGCCGGGCTCCACGACCGCGACGCCATCGGCAAAATGGATTTCGCGGATGCGATTCATGCGCGCGACGCTCAGCGCGATGCCGCCGTGCGAGGGCACGCAGCCGCCGACGTAGCCGTAGCCCGAGCCGCGCGGGGTGACGGGGATGCCGTGTCGGCTCGCAAAACGTAGCGTCTTCTCCACATCGCCGCGCGAGCGCGCGAGCACCACGGCATCCGGAGCGTGCGAGGCAAACCAGCGGTCCGTCGCGTGCGTGGCGAGCGTCGCGTCGTCGGTGTGCACGACATCGGGACCGAGGAGCTGCGTGAGTTTGCGGCCGAGATTCATCGCGGCATCATTGCGCGGATTTCGCGCGCTTGCTGTCTCCGCTGAAGATGCGCTTGAGCAAATTTGGGCGTGGCGTCGGCGCGGCCGCGGTCTTGTTTTTTTTCCCGGTCGCACGCTCCGCGATCGCGAGGCTCGCGGGCGGCGCAAGCAAGTCGGCGGCGGGCGCTTTTTCAAAGCCGTCGGCGCTCAGCACCGCGCCCTTCGCCGCATTCACGGCGAGCACGCCGAGCTGATCGCCCACCGCGTCGAGCACCGTCACTTTCCAAACGGGCGCGCCCGAGACCTCGTCGCGCGCGAGTTCGTAATTCAACATGCCGGCCTTCGCGCCGTTCGCCTCCGCGAAGAGGGCCGCGAGTTTCGCGACGTGCGTGGAATCAACCTTCACGGCCTCCGCGCCCACGATGTCCGCCGGTTTCAGCGTCTCGGCAAATTGCGAGAGCGTGCGCGAGGTCACGAGCCTGCCCTCGGCCACGACAAACTCGCGCAACCCGCGGTCCTGCGCCGCATCTTGCACGAGCAGATACCAGCGCTCGGGCGTCGGCGAACCCTCGCGGGCCTCGATGCGCACGAGACGTTTCGCGGGGTCCTTCGGCAGCAGCTTCAGCGCATCGAGCGCGGTGCCTTCGCCCTGCGCGGCGGGGGAAAAAACGAAGGCGAAAAAAAGAAGGAGCCGAAGTTGCACGGTGCGAACTTAGGCGAAGCCGAAAGCTATTTCCACCTTTGCCTCAACCCGGCACGCCGCCCCAGCGGCGGCGTCCCGAGCCTCGTCCGATGCTCTTTCGCCGAAAGGCAACTCTTTCCCGGCATCCGAATCGTGCTGTGAACAGACGTCCTCAAGCTGCGAAAACCCCGGCCTCAGTCGAGGTAGATGAATTCCTTCACGTTGAAGAGGACATGCGCGAAGTCGGCCCATGACTGCTCGTCCGCGAGCAGGCCCGCGCCGTGGAGCGCGCGCTGCTCGGCGAGGAAGGTGTGGGCGTCGGCGATTTCGTCGGGCGTCGGGGGACGGCTGAAGGCGGCGAGATACATCTGCCACACGCGCTGCGGCTCACCAGCGTCCGCGGGCAGCCGCTTGGACCACAGCTTTGCCTGCTCCACGACGAAGGGATCGTTCATCAGGATCAGCGCCTGCGCGGGGACGTTCGAGACGTTGCGCCGGCCCATCGTCATGAAGGGAATCGGCGTGTCGAAGGCGAGCATCATGGACGGGAGAAAATTGCGGCGCACGGCGGTGTAGATGCTGCGGCGTCCGTCGCCGTCGAGCGGGCCGCTGCGCGAGGGCTTGCCGCGGCCATCCATGAATGCGCTGAGGAAGACCGGCACGGGCGGGCCACCGAGTTTCGGATCGAGGCGGCCGGAGATGGCGAGCATCGCGTCGCGGATCGCTTCGCCTTCGAGGCGGCGGAGGTTCGCGCGATGCAGCAGCAGGTTTTCCGGATCGGCCTGCTCGGCGGCGGCGTCCGTGGGCTGGCTGGACATTTCGTAAGTGCGCGAAAGCACGATCTCGCGGATGAGTTTCTTCACTGACCAGCCCTGCTCCTTCACGAATCGCGCGGCGAGATAGTCGAGCAGTTCGCGGTGCGACGGCGGCTGGCCGAGCACGCCGAGATTGTCCACCGACTGCACGATGCCGCGTCCGAAAAGGTGGTGCCACACGCGGTTCACGATGACACGCGAGGTGAGCGGATTTGCGGGATCGGTGATGCGCTGGGCGAGGTCCAGTCGTCCGCTGCCGTTCGTGATTTCGAGTTGCGTGGTGCCGCCGATGGCCTCGAGGAAACGCCGCGGAACCTGCGCGCCGGCGAGCTTCGCCTGGCCGCGCGCGAGGACGAATTCATTCACCCCGCTGCCCTCGAACATCGCCGGCGCGGTCTGCGACTGCGGGCGAATCTTCGCGGTGAGTTCGGTCTGCTGCGCGAGCATCGGCTGCACGGCGTCGGCGAGCTGGCGGCGGCCGGGACTGCCGATGGGCTCGAAGAGATCGAGCTTCCGCACGAGCCAGTCGGCGACGAGTGCGTCGTCGCCGATTCTGTCGGTGCGAATTTTTTCGCACACCTCCGCGAGCGCACGCTGCGTGGCCTCGGCGAGCGCGGCGGGGGAGGCGACCGCTGCCTGCAAACCGGGATGACTCGGATCAGGAAATTTTTGGCCACGGATTACACGGATGGCGCGGATGTTCTTTTGCGGAGCATCAATCGCAGGAGTGGGGACCGTCGTCTTTCCGGGCAGCGTTGCCGTAGGCACCGTTGCAGCAGCAGCCGTTGCGGCTGCGGGAGTCGCCGTTGCAACGGATGGTTTCTTATCCGTGCCCATCCGTGAAATCCGTGATTCACCCTCCGCGTGATCGTGCCGTGATCCGCGTGCGGCGTTCGTGCCGTGCAGCGCGGCGAGCAGGCTCGGGCTCGTGAGCTCCGGCAGCGGCGGTTTTTCGGCGGACTGCACGACCATCGCGATGGCGCACTCGCCGTCGTCCGCGGGCGAAAACTCCACGTGCAGCCGGTGGCCCTCGTAGCTCTTGAGCGGATGCTCGATCCACTGCCAGCGGTCGCCGTCGGCCTTCCATTCCTTGAACAGCGCCTTATTCAGCGGGCCGTGGACGAGCGTGTGCGAATTGACCACTGCGTATGCGCGTCCCGCACCCTTCACGAGATACCACAGCCGCTCGCCGGCGAGCGTGACATCCGGCGTGCGCAGGGTCTGCTCGGAGCGTTCCCATTCGCCGAGCTTGCCGTAGTCGCGGTCGGCATTTTTCACTGCGAGAGATTTCCACGCGGCGTCGCGCACGGCTGCGGCGCGCACGTTGATGCCGAGCAGCGGCTGGTCGGCGCTGCTGCCGAAAATCGGATCGCCCGCGCGCAGCGGATGCGGGCCGAAGCTGAAGCCGTCCTGCAGCCACGGCGTCGCGCCCTCGCGCGTGTAGTCGGCGACGATCTGCTCGAGCGAAAACTTCAGCGGCGCGGCCTCGCGCTTTTCCAAGTCCGCGAGCACGGGAGCGAATGCCGTTGCGAACGCCTTCGTCTCATCCGTCTTCACGCTCGTCGCGATCACGGCGAATGCGTGCAGCGGATTCTGCGGGTCGGTTTTCGCGAGCTTCAGCTCAGAGGCGAGGCGCTCGATGAATTTGCAATCGTTCGCGCCTTCGTCGGGTGGCGGCGTGGCGTTCGGGACTCGCAGCACGGTGCGCGCGGCCATGAGCGCGTCGGCCAGCCGCGCGATGCCCGGCTCGATCGCAGCGGCCACATTTTTCAAAATCGCCGCTCGTGTGGAGGTGCGCACGCGGTCGAGCTGCTGCGCGATCTGGCGGTGCGGCTCGAGCGTCTCGAAGCGCGCCTGCCGGTAGCCGCTGCTGATCAGGAAGCCCTGCATCGCGTAGTAGTCGCGCTGCGAGATGGCGTCGAATTTGTGATCGTGGCAGCGCGCGCAGCCGATGGTCACGCCGAGGAACGTCTTG
>JBBQJR010000204.1:0-6201 GCA_038326125.1 Chthoniobacterales bacterium | reverse complement strand
GTGATTTACGACTTCGAGTGAGACGGCGCTGAGTCACGACCTGCGCACAAAAACTCACGCCGCGCCGACTTCACGCATGAACTGGCTCGAACCCGGCACGCTCGCGAAGTTCGCCGAGATCGTCCTCACCGACCTCGTGCTCGCGGGCGACAACGCGCTCGTCATCGCGCTCGCCACGCGCACGCTGCCGCGCCGGCAGCGATTTTGGGGGCAAATTTTCGGGGCGGGCGGCGCCGTCGGGCTGCGCGTGCTGTTTGTGTTTTTGATCACCTGGCTCACGCGCATCCCGGTGCTGCAGCTTGTCGCCGGCCTCGTGCTGCTGTGGGTCGCGTGGAAGCTCGTGCGCCCGCAGAATGAAGCTCCGGTGGCGGCGGAGGAAATTGCGCGCAAGGCCCCGTCTTCGGTCTGGCATGCAGTGCGGCTGATCATCGTGGCCGACGTGGTCATGAGCCTCGACAACGTGATCGCCATCGCAGGCATCGCGAAGGAGGGCAGCGATTCGCCGCACGGCGAAATGGGGCTGGTGATTTTCGGCCTGCTGCTTTCAATCCCGCTCGTGATCTGCGGCAGCGCGCTGATCTCGAAATTGATGAGCCGCTTTCGCTGGGTGATCTGGCTCGGCGGCGGCGTGCTCGGCCACGTCGCGGGCAAAATCATTTTCCAGGATCCCCGCGTGCTCGGCTGGCTCGGCGTGCCCGCGGCAAACGGCATGCCCGAGGCCCAAATCGCCGTGCTGCTCGCCGCCGCCGATGGATGGGTGCGCGCGGTCGTGCATGGCGTGCCGTGGCTTTTTGCAGTGACCCTTTTCCTCCTCGGCGCACGGTGGGGCCGCGACACCCGGTCGGAAAATGCCGCGGAGTCGCCCGGAAAAAAATGAGCCGCGAGCCGCACACGAGACATCCCACGCCCGCGGAGGAAGCGCTCGATCCGATCAGCGCGGACCTCCGCTCGCTACTCGAGGCCGCGCAGGGCCAGCCGATGTCGCTCGGCCAGATCGAGCAGCACCTCAAGGATCGCGGCTACGCGCTGCTCGTGCTTTTTCTCGCCGCGCCCTTTCCGCTCCCGAGCATCCCCGGCCTGTCGGTGCCGTTCGGAATCGCGATCCTGGTTATCGGCCTCGCCTTCATGCTCCGGCGCCGGCCGCGGCTGCCGGGATTTGTCCTGCGGAAAAAAGTGGAGTTTGCGACGCTGCAAAAAGTGATCCCGTTCCTCGCGCGCCTCATGGAGCGCCTCGAACGCCACCTGCGCCCGCGCCTGAAGTTCCTCGTCGCCGGGCCGGTAATGACCAGCCTCTGCGGACTCAGCATCGTCTCGGGCGGATTTTTTCTCGCGCTGCCGCTGCCGATTCCGCTCACGAATGCCGCGCCTGCGCTCTCGATCATTTTCCTCATCGCCGGCCTGCTCGGCCGCGACGGGCTCGTCATCCTCGTGGGCCACGCGCTCGGCCTCGCCGCGTGGGCCTACCTTGCCGCGTGGATTTATTTCGGCGCGTACCTCATGCCGAAATTGCGGCTGCTGTGGGAGTGGGTGCGGCACTGGTTTTGAAATCGAAAAAGTCATTTGCCAAGCATCCCGGAAGCTGGTTTACCAAACCTCACCGATGAAACGCCTCCTCCTCAGCCTCACCGCCGCCGCGCTCGCCGGCACCGCCTTTGCCGACATTCAGGATCCGCCGATGCACGACTACACCGCGGCGCGCAAACTCGGTCGCGGCTGGGCAAACTTCATCTACTCCCCGTCTGAAATCATCACCACGATGCACCGCGTGAATGAGCTCGAGGGCAACTCCGCCGGCGCGACCTACGGCCTCACGAAGGGCATCGGCCGCTGGGTCGTCCGCATGGGCGCGGGCGTGTATGAAATCTTCACCTTCCCCTTCCCTACCAATCACCGCTCGTACCGCCCCGTGCTGCGCTCGAACATTCCGTGGGTGAACGGCGGCTACGAGGAGTTCCCGCCGGAAATCGGCTTCCAGACGCGGAAGCGCTACACGACCACGTCCGACTCGTACTAAAATCGGATCGAATCTCATTCATGAAGGCTTCCGTCCCTCGCGACGGAAGCCTTCGTTTTTTTCCGCGGAAAACTCCGCTCATTTTGATGACTGAATTTGTCGAACTGCAGATCACAGATGTCGCCTTCGGCGGCGCGGGCGTCGCGCGGCACGAAGGCAAGGTGTACTTCGTCCCGTTCACCGCGCCGGGCGACACCGTCCGGGCGAAAGTCACGCGGTCGCAGAAGAAATTTTGCGAGGCCAGCGTGGCGGAAATCCTCGCCCCGTCGCCGGACCGTGTGGTGCCGGGTTGTGAATATTTCGCACGTTGCGGCGGCTGCGCCTACCAGCACATCGCGTATCCGCGGCAGCTTGAACTGAAGCACCGGCAAGTCGAGCAGACGCTCCGCCGCGTCGGAAAATTTGCCGACGTGCCGATGCGCCCGATCATCCCCGCGCCGCATCCGTACGCGTACCGCAACCGCATCCGCGTGCATGTGCAGGATGGGCGCGCGGGTTTTTTTGCGCACCGCTCGCACGAGCTGATTCCGATCCGGCACTGCCCGATCGCGAAGCCCGCGGTGAATGAGTCGCTGCAGCGCATGCTCCGCACGCCGCTGCGCGACGGCGACTACGCGATTTTCGGCGCGGAGGACGAAAAGTTTTTCACGCAGACGAACGACGCCGTCGCCGAGGCGCTGCTGGCACTCGTCGGGGAGAGCATTGCCCGCGGGCAGAAATTGCTCGTGGATGCGTACGCGGGCGCGGGCTTTTTCTCAAACCGGCTGGCGCCGCTGTTTGAAAATGTCATCGGCCTCGAGGAGAACGAACACGCGGTCGCCCGCGCGCGGAAATCCGCTGCCCCGAACGAGCGCCACCTCCTCGGCGATGTCTCCATGCTTCTCGCGGAACTGCTCACCGCCCATCCGATGGCGCAGACCACCGTCATTCTCGATCCCCCCGCGACGGGCCTCGCGCCGCAGCTCGCCGGTCTGCTCGCCATGGCGCGGCCCGCGGAAATCCTCTACGTCTCGTGCAATCCAGCCACGCTCGCCCGCGACCTCGGCGAACTGCGTTCCACGTACCGCATCGAGTCCGTCACACCGCTCGACATGTTTCCGCAGACCGCGGAGATCGAAGTCCTCGCCGTGCTGCGTGCGATCTAGCCGGGGAGCTGGCCGCAAAAAGTGCGGGGACTCAGTGCCACCCAGTATAGCCCAGCAAAAGGAGGAGAGCGGCGGCACCGATGCGATACCAGCCGAAGCCGATGAACGTGTGGCTCCGCACGTAGCGGAGCAGCCATTTGACCGAGACAAACGAGACGCCGGCGGCGACCACCGCCGCCACCGCGAGCACCGCCCAGTTCTCCTGCGGTGCACCGGCCACGGGATGATGCAGCGCCTTGAAAATCTTCAGGGCACTCGCAGCGAGCATCGTGGGAATCCCGACGAGGAAGGAAAACTCCGTGGCGACCGGCCTCCCGGCACCGAGGATCAGCGCAAACAGGATCGTCGCGCCGGAACGCGACGAGCCAGGGAAAACCGCGGCGATGAGCTGCGCGAAGCCGATCACGATGGCGACCTTCCAAGAGATTTCATCGGCCCCCTTTCGTCCGCGCAGCAGCAGTTCGACCGCGATGAAAAGAATGCCGCCGACAAGGAGCGCGATGGCGACCGGCGTGATCTCCTCGGGAAGCTTGAAGCCTTTCTTTTCGAGGATAAATCCCCCGACGCAGGTGATGAAAAACGCGGTGAAAATTTTCGCCAGCAGCACTTGGCTCGCCGGTTCCCGCCACCGGCTGAGCATTTTCAATCGCGGGCCAAACAGCGGCAGCACCGCGAGCACCGCGCCCGCCTGGATGACCACATTGAAAAGATCGCTCTGGCGAGGCAGCCAGTGCTCCGCGATGAGCAGATGCCCCGTGGAGGAGACCGGAATGAATTCCGTCAGCCCTTCAACGATGCCGAGGATGATGGCGATGAGCCAGATGGACATGAAAATCTCAGCGGGGAAAAATTGACGCAGCGCGCACTTGCGCCGCGCTAAACAGCGTTTTCCCCGCGCTCTTCGGTGCGAATCCGAATCGCTTCCTCGATGTGCGTCACGAAAATTTTCCCATCGCCAATCTTGCCGGTCTTGGCGGACTTGATGATCGCCTTCAAGGCCGCATCCACGCGGTCGTCGGCCAGCACGAGGTCGAATTTTATCTTCGGCAAAAAGTCCACGGTGTACTCGCTGCCGCGGTAAATTTCGGTGTGCCCCTTTTGCCGGCCAAAGCCTTTCACCTCCGTGACGGTCATGCCTTCCACGCCGATTTCGGCGAGGGCTTCTTTCACGTCCTCCAATTTGAACGGCTTGATAATGGCCTCGATTTTTTTCATGCGGGCGAGAGTGCTACCGGCCGGACGCGCGCTCCGCAAGCATTCCGTGGCATTCTCTCGCGATGTTCACCAAGGCGCGTGCCCCGCCGCGAAGATCGATTTCCAAAACCACCAAAACAACGCGAGTACCGCGATGAGGGCGACGATGCGCCAGAAGGGATTCAGGCCCTCCTTCTTTCCCCAGCGCACTTTGCCGTCGTCGCTCTCGCTGGCGTCGTCGAGAAAATCGAGCCCGTCGTAAATCTCGGCGTTTTCCTTCCAGCCGGATTCGTGGCACGCGCCGCACTCGGGGCACGCGACCGCTTCCGACGGCACACGCTCGCCGCAGACGGGACACACGGGCGGGGACGGTTTTCGCGGTCTAAGCATCGCCGCGTTCCGCTGCGCGGACAAAGGCCGCATTCACCCGGTACCGCGCGCCGAGCGCCTCGCGCAAAGGATCGTCCGCCTCGTCGCTGAAGCCGTAGTGGAGGTGCCGCACCCAGCCCTCCGCGTGCTCGAAGCGCGGCGACTGCCGGCCGAGCGCGAGCGAGAAATCTTCCATCGTGCGCAGGTAGCTGTCCATGCCCTGGGTCTTGTCGAGCCACTCCTTTTGCGAGGCGTGGCAGGCCAGCGCCGCGCGTTTGCGGGCGTGGACTTCCGTCGTGTCCACGAAGGCCTCGGGGAAAATGCGCCGCCGCGTGGGCGTCCGCTGCCCGTGCGGCATCGCGTGGTAAATCACGCACGGATCGAGGCACGGCTTGCGGCGCGGGATGGAGCGGTAGTTCGGCACCCCTCGCGCAAAAGTCGCCGTGACCGCGAGGCGCGCCGTGATCATGTGATCCTCCATGTAATCCTGCAGCGCATGCGTGAGCACCACGCGCGGCCGCGCCTCGCGCACCACTGCGCACACGCGGCGGATATTTTCCTCCGCGTAAAAAATCCCGAGGTCATCGCAAATCGGCGCGTGCCACTCGGCGCCCATGAGCTTCGCCGCCGCCTGCGCCTCGCCGCGCCGCGTGCGCGCCGTCTGCGCCGCCGTCATCACCGTGCTGCCCATGTTGCCGGTGGAAAGATTCATGCAATGGATTTTCCAACCCGCGTCGCGCAGCAGCAGCAGCGTGCCGGCCATGACAAATTCGATGTCATCGGGATGGGCGGTGATCGCGAGGGCGGACGGCATGACGCGGAACTTGGACGCGCCCGGCCATTTTGCCGAGTGCAAAACGACGGCGGATTGGGAACGGGAATTTGGAAGCCATGAAGCCATGAATTTTGGAAATCGAATCGCCAACTTGCCCTCGCCTTCATGGATTCCTCGCTTCCAAATTTATCCACGTCGCTCCGCTCGCAGCGCTCCCACATTCTCCACCGCGCTTGCACGCATTTGGATCGCTCGCTTAATTCCCCGCCCGATGCGCCCCGTGATTTGCAAATGCCCCAATCATTCCGGCTGCCTGCTCGGCTACCACGGCGACGACATCGAAATCGCCGGCGACGCCCCGCTCGTCTGCCCGGAATGCGGCAGCGCGCTCAGCTTCGCGCCGCGTCCGCGCAGCGATCTTTTCTACCGCATCGTCAATCTCATCGGCCTCGCCGCGGTCGCCTTCGCGATTTGGTTTGCCTGGCCCTCGCTGGTGAAAATCTGGCAAAAGGTCACCACGCCGCCGGCGAAAACCACGCCCGCAAAACCGGCACGCTGACCGGCGCCACGGCTACAGCTACAGCATTTCGCGCAGCTTCAGCCCGGGGATTTCCCGGAAGTGCTTGTCGGGCGACACCAGCACCGCGCCGATGTGCATCGCACAGCGGGCGATGATGATGTCCGTGAGCGGACGGTGCCCGCCC
>JBBQJR010000203.1:0-6273 GCA_038326125.1 Chthoniobacterales bacterium | reverse complement strand
GCAGACGCGCATCATGATGCAGCCGAGCGAGACGAGCGGCGCGGTAGCGAAACCAAACTCCTCCGCGCCGAGCAGCGCGGCCACGATCACGTCGCGTCCGGTCTTCATCTGGCCGTCCGCCTCGACGACGATGCGCGAGCGGAGATTGTTCAGCACGAGCGTCTGATGCGTCTCCGCGAGGCCGAGTTCCCACGGCAGGCCGGCGTGCTTGATCGAGGTCTGCGGCGACGCGCCCGTGCCGCCGTCGAAACCCGAGATGAGCACCACATCCGCGTGCGCTTTTGAGACGCCCGCGGCAATCGTGCCGACGCCGACTTCCGAAACGAGCTTCACGCTGATGCGCGCCTCGCGGTTCGAGTTTTTCAAATCGTGGATCAGTTCCGCGAGGTCCTCGATGGAGTAAATGTCGTGATGCGGCGGCGGCGAGATGAGCCCGACGCCCGGCGTCGAATGCCGCACCTTCGCGATCCACGGATACACTTTCGCGCCGGGAAGCTGGCCGCCTTCGCCGGGCTTCGCGCCCTGCGCCATTTTGATCTGCAGCTCCTTCGCCTGCGAGAGGTAGAGGCTCGTCACGCCGAAGCGGCCGCTCGCGACCTGCTTGATCGCGCTGTTCTTCGAGTCGCCGCGCTCATTCGTCCAAGTGTAGCGCGCGGGATCTTCGCCGCCTTCGCCGGTATTGGATTTTCCGCCGATGCGATTCATCGCGATGGCCATCGCCTCGTGCGCCTCGCTCGAGATCGAGCCGTAGCTCATCGCGCCGCTCTTGAAGCGCTTCAAAATCGTTTCGACAGATTCCACTTCCTCGATCGGCACCGGCGTCTGCGCCTTGAAGTCGAGCAGCCCGCGCAGCGTGTAGAAATTGCGCACCTGCTCGTTCACGAGCTTGCTGTATTGCTTGAACGTCTCGTAGCTCCCGCTGCGCACCGCCTTTTGCAGCGTGTGGATCGTCTGCGGATTGAAAAGGTGCGCCTCGCCTTCGCGCCGCCACTGGTATTCGCCACCGACTTCGAGCGCCTTGCCGTTCGTCTGGCGATCGGGAAATGCGTGACTGTGACGCGCGAGCGCTTCCGTCGCGATGATGCCGATGTCCGAGCCCTCGATGCGCGTCGCGGTCGTCGTGAAGTATTTGTCCACCACCGCCTGATTGATGCCGACCGCCTCGAAGATCTGTGCGCCGCGATAGCTCTGCATCGTCGAGATGCCGATCTTCGACGCGACCTTGATCACACCTTTCGTCGCGGCCTTGACGTAATTTTTGCACGCCGTCTGGTGGTCCATATTCACCAGCATCCCCTGCCGGATCATGTCGTCGAGCGTCTCAAACGCGAGGTACGGATTAATCGCCCCGCATCCGTAGCCGATGAGCGTGGAGAAGTGATGCACCTCGCGCGGCTCGCCACTTTCGAGCACGAGATCCACCTGCGTGCGCGTGCCCCGGCGGATGAGATGGTGATGCAGCCCCGCCACCGCGAGCAGCGACGGGATCGGCGCGCTGTCCTTGTTTGTGCCGCGGTCGGAAAGGATGAGGATGTTCTTGCCCGCCGCGACCGAGCGATCGGCCTGCGCAAAAATTTCATCGAGCGCCTTTTCCATCGCCGCCGTGCCGCCGCGCGGATCGAACAGGATCGGCAGCGTGCCCGCGGAAAATCTCCCCTGCGCCACGGTCTTCAGCTTCGCGAGCTCTTCGTTGCTGAGGATCGGCGTCTTCAGCTCGATGAGGTGGCAGCTTTCCGGTTTCGGATCGAGCAGGTTGCCCTCGGCACCGATGGTCGTGACGGACGACGTGATGCACTCCTCGCGGATGCAATCAATCGGCGGATTCGTGACCTGCGCGAAGAGCTGCTTGAAATAATCGAACAGCAGCTTCGGCTTGTCGGACAGCGGCGCGATCGGCGTGTCCGTGCCCATCGAGCCGATGGCCTCCACGCCATCGCGTGCCATCGGCACCATGAGCATCCGGAGGTCCTCGAAAGTGTAGCCAAACGCCTGCTGGCGCTGGAGCATCGTCTTGTGATCCGGCGGCGCGACGGGCTCGCCGTCCTTGATGTCCGCGAGCTTCACGAGGTGTTTGTCGAGCCACTGGCGATACGGCTTTTCGCCCGCGATCTTCGATTTGATTTCGTCGTCCGGGACGATGCGACCTTCCTCCATGTTCACGATGAACATGCGGCCCGGTTGGAGGCGGCCCTTGTGCGCGATATTCTCCGGCGCGATCGGCAGCACGCCGGCTTCCGATGCCATGATCACGAGATCGTCCTTCGTCACATAGTAGCGCGAGGGCCGCAGGCCATTCCGATCCAGCGTCGCGCCGATCATCGTGCCATCGGTGAATGCCACCGACGCCGGCCCATCCCACGGCTCCATGAGGCACGAGTGGTATTCGTAAAATGCCTGCTTCTCCTCGCTCATGGACTCATGCCCCGACCACGGCTCCGGGATCATCATCATCATCGCGTGCGGCAGCGAGCGTCCGCCCATGACGAGCAGCTCGAGCACATTGTCGAACATCGCCGAGTCCGATCCCATCTCGTTCACGATCGGCAGGACTTTTTTCACGTCGTCGAAAAGCGGACTCGCGAGCAGCGACTCGCGCGCCTTCATCCAGTTGATGTTCCCGCGCAGCGTGTTGATTTCGCCATTGTGCGCGATGTAGCGGTACGGATGCGAACGCTCCCAGCTCGGGAAAGTGTTTGTGGAAAAACGCGAATGCACGAGCGCGAGCGCGCTTTCCATGTCCGGGTCCGCGAGGTCGCGAAAATATGCGCCGACCTGCTCAGGCATCAGCATGCCTTTGTACACGAGCGTGCGGCACGACATGCTCGGCGCGTACCAATAGGGATCCACGCCCGCGGTGCGAATCGCGCGATGCGCCACCTTGCGCAGCACGTAGAGCTTCCGCTCAAAAGTCGCGTCGTCCGCGATGCCCGCCGCACGCTGGATGAACACCTGCTGGATGAACGGCTCGGTCGCCTGCGCCGTCTTGCCGAGCGTCGCATGGTCCGTCGGCACATCGCGCCAGCCGAGGATCGTGTGGCCCTCAGCCCGCGCGATTTGCTCGAAGATTTCGCGCCCCTTTTGCCGCGCCGCCGCATCGCGCGATCCGAACAGACTGCCCACGCCAAACTGCCCCGGCTCGGGCAGCGGAAAGCCCGCGACCTTCTGCAAAAACTTGTGCGGGATCTGCATGAGGATACCCGCGCCGTCGCCGGAATTCTTTTCCGCGCCCGTCGCACCGCGATGGTCGAGATTGACGAGGATGGTCAGCGCATTCTGCACGATGTCGTGCGACTTGCGGCCCTTCATGTGAACGATAAAGCCGACGCCACACGCATCATGCTCGAACTGCGGATCGTAGAGTCCCTGCTTTTCTGGTAGCCCCTGATTCTGCGGTAGTCCCTGATTCTTCATTTCGATGTGGTCTTCACTATGCAAAAAAGCGCGGCGTTTCATACCCCAACCGTTCCGCGCAGCAACAAAAGATGCTTCCTCAAAAACGCCCCCGCTGACGCCCCGCGATGCGCTGTGTGTCCCGATATGTTTTTCTGTGTGAACGCTGGCTGCTTTTTCAAATGGGCGCGGCTCATATCACCGTCCCGTGCGTCACGACAGGATTTTTTTGAGCAAGGATTCCGGCGCGGGGCAATTCGGAGCAGGCCGCAATGTGAGGCCGACGATTCGTCGGCCAAAAAGGCGCCGGAACAGAAGCGATGTCCAAAGTCGCGCTCCGCCTGCGCCGAAGCTCTGCGCAGCCCGCGCTCGCAGGAGCGGCACATCAGAATTCCAAGCGCCGCTCATGTCGGGAAGCCCGTTGCCGACAAATCGTCGGCGCTGCAAAAACGTAACCTTGGCGCGCCGCCTCGCGTCGTTCTCCGTGTCACGCCACGATGCCTCACCATGATCGCCACCGCCCTCGTCTGGCCCACCTTGCCGTTCGCTCCCGCCGAAAATAGCACAGCGCACATGAGCGATGCCGTCCCCGACGACCATGCCCTCGTCCGCGCCACGCTTGCGGGCGACGATGCCGCGTTCGCGGAAATCATGCGCCGGCACAAGGGCCGCGTCTTCGGCACCTGCTCCCGCTTCGCGCGCGACGCGCATCAGCTTGATGACTTGGGCCAGGAGGTCTTCCTCCGCGCATGGCGCCGGCTGCGCACCTTCCGCGGCGATGCGCCCTTCGAGCACTGGCTCGCGCGACTCACGGTCACCGCGTGCTACGATTTTCTCCGCCGCGAAAAACGCCACCGCGGCCACGTGGAACTCGACCGCCCCGAGAGCGGGCCGATGGAATTCCGCGACACCAGCGTGGATGCCGCCATCGCCGCGGGCCGCGCGCGCGAGCTGCTCGACTGGGCGATGCGCAAACTTTCCGCCGAGGAAAAACTCGTGCTCACGCTTTTGGAAATCGAGGAACGCACCGTGCGCGACATCGCCGCCCTCACCGGCTGGAGCGAGAGCAACGTGAAAGTGCGCGCCTTCCGCGCCCGGGCGAAACTCCGCGAAATCATCGAACACAGCCATGAACACTGACCTACGCAGCCCGCAGGATCCGCTCGCGCGTCTCATCCGTGCGGCGCGCGAAAATTCGGAGGACGACAGCGAAACCACGCGGCTCGAATTCGGTTTCGAAACCCGCGTGCTCGCGCGCATCCGCGAGGAGCGCGGCACGTCGTGGCTCGCCTGGGCCGCGAAGCTCTGCCCGTTCGCCGCGGCGCTGGCGCTGCTCGCAGGCGCGTGGAGCTACGCGCATTGGGATGATTCGCCGGACGGCGAAAGTGTCGTGGACGCCGTGCGCCTCGCCGGTGTGCCGGTGCTCGATTACTACCTCGGCGGCGAGCAATGAGCGGCACAGTTGAGAGTTGTTGGTCGAGAGTTGAGTGCCGCGGACGCGGAGCCGCGCACGAATGTTCCACCCCCCGTTTTCCCAGCAGCCTCAGCAGCCCGCTCCATGCGCGACTGCTTCCTTTCAACTCTCAACTTTCAACTCTCAACCCAGCATGAAGCGGCTCAAGTCCATCCTCATCGTCGTGCTCATTTTCCTGAGCGGCGTCTTCGTCGGCGCGATGCTCGGCGGCACCGCGGCGCTGATGGACCTCGTGAACAAAACCGCGCGCGGCGGTCCGCCGAACATCCGAAAACTTCTGATCCAGCGCGCGAAGCACGACCTCAAGCTCGACGAGGATCAGAACCACCAGTTCTGGCAAATCCTCAACGACGCCGGCGCGGAACTGCGCGACGCCACGAAACCCGTGCGCCCGCAGCTCGACGCCGTACTCGAAAAAGCCGTGCTGCGGATGCGCGAAGTCCTGCGCGAATCGCAGCGCCCGCGCTTCGACAGCTTCGTGAAGGAATCCCGCGCCCGCTGGCTCGCGGCGATGGACGACCTCGCGCCGCACTGCGAGACGCCCGAGGCGAATTAGGCGGGACTTGGGACCTCGCCTGCATTGCGCGTTTTCCTTTCACAGCGCGCAAATTTTCCGCTCTCATCCGCGCCCCATGAGTGACCAGTTTGACGTTCGTTACATCGCCCAACTCGCGCGGCTGGATTTGTCCGAAACGGAAATCGCGAAGTTCCAAAGCCAGCTCGGGCAGATTCTTTCGCACGTCGAAAAACTCGGGCAGGTGGATGTCTCCGGCGTCGAGCCGACCGCGCACGCAAACCACGTCGTGAACGTCTTCCGCGAGGACACGCCGCGCTCGTGGTTCACCCCCGAGGTCGCGCTGGCCAATGCACCGCGTTCGGCGAACGGCCTCTTCATCGTGCCGAAAGTGATCGAGTAGCGCCCCGGCACAGTCATCAGTTTTCGCAGTCGGAAATTTTTCCCAGCAGTTCATTTTTTAACACCGGATGTCCCTCGCCTCACTCTCCGTCTCCGCACTGCTCCGCCAATTTCGCTCCCGCGAAACCTCCCCACTCGAAGCCCTCGAAGCGCTCGAGGCGCGCATCGTCCACGTCGATCCGACGATCCACGGCTACCTCTCGCGCGACCTCGCCGCCGCGCGTGCGCTCGCGAAAAAGGCTGACGTGAGGCTCCCGCTCGGCGGCGTGCCGATCGCGATTAAGGATGTGATCAACGTGAACGGCGAGCCGTGCTCCTGCGGCTCGAAGATCCTCGACGGCTATCGCGCCAACTACGACGCGACCGTGATCGCGAAGCTGCGTGCCGCGGGGGCGATTCCGTTCGGGCGTTGCAACATGGATGAATTCGCGATGGGCAGCTCCACGGAAAATTCCGCCTTCGGCCGCTCGTGCAATCCGTGGGATCCCTCGCG
>JBBQJR010000202.1:0-6323 GCA_038326125.1 Chthoniobacterales bacterium | reverse complement strand
CGGCTCATCCTGCGGATGAAGGACAGCGTGAAGGCATGGTCGCTGACGAAGTGAATCACAGGGCGTGCAAATTATGGCGGCGAAGAGAAAACGATGCGCCCTGTCGCCGGATGGAATGGAGCAGGCGTGGACGCAGCCTGTGGTGACGGGGGTGAGGTATGATCGTTAGGTCAGATCAGAGAGATAAGATCATTTTCCAAGAGCATTGCCTTCCAAGAGCATTTGCCCGGACCGGAAGTGCTCTGCGGCCACAGTCATAAGGACTCGGATGTTGGGTTTGAAACGGATATATTTGGCGTGATCCGCACTGCCATCAATGTCGCCGTAAATGATCCGTCTCGGGGCGTATGATTCTAAAACCTTAATGCCTTCGGGATAATAATACATTTGGATTTCGGCTGGAATGCTCGGATAGTCAATGCCCTTCGCAATAGACTCCCGCCAAAGCTGGAGTAAGAGCTTCCAGCCGTGGATGGCCTTGCCAAATTCATGTTTAGATTCTTGTGCGTAATCATCCGGCCATAAGGGGGTGGACAACTCGAACGCTGTTCTTGTCGTCGCCAGTTGTTCCCCGAAAGCGTCATGTGTTATGCCTTGGCTCGTCAGTAGTGTAAGCCGGGTCGCTTCGCGAAGGAATTCCGAGAGGCTTTGCTGGAACTTCGGGGAAAGGTGTGGAGTTGTTAGGACCGCAGAGAGTGGAGCGGTCTTACGAAAAAAGATTGCTGCCGAGATTCCTGCCACTGTGAGTAAGATAGTGATCACTCCCACCAAAGTCCAGATTCCTCGCCTCGACCAAGGTTTCCAATCCAGTTGCTTTGCTATCGTTTTCAGCCGCTGCCAACTTTTACTGCCGACCTCGCAGTAGTTCATCTCGCCAGTGATCGTCCCTGCGTGCCACATGGAGCGTAGTTGTTCAAGTGTGAATGGGCCTGTGGCCTTATCATCCTGAAAGAGGTAGTAATTCACGTCGTAAAGTGGCCGTCCGTTCGATGATCTCAATCCAGCGATGTTGTCTCGTAGAAATTGTCTTCTTCCATTGGACATTCATCGTTCATCAGCGCAAGACATCTCTTCTTGCTGCCGTCGGATGTTCCAAGGCTTTCAGTCGTGTGACCGCACTTACCGCAAGTCGCGATCACGCCTTCAACCTCACGCCCTTCATCATTGTAAACATACCCAGTTTCAATCTCGCAGTGAACTCGTGCCATATGATTTGTTGCTATTAAAAATGCGCTACTTCACCGCCCGCACGCGGTGCGCTTCGCTGTCGCCGATGTAGAGCGTGCCGTCCTTGTCCACGAAGATTCCGTGCGGGCGCGCCATCTTGCATTTCAGCGGATCGCCCACGCCGTCCGCGGCGTCGCGCGGAGGGCCGTCGCCCCGTTCGCCGGTGCCGGCGATGAGTTCGAGCGTGCCGCGTTTCACGTCAATCATGCGGACGCTGTGGCTCTCGGTGTCGGCGAGATAGACGTTGCCATTCGGCGCGACGGCGATGCCCTTGGGGCCGGAGAGCGTGGCGTCCTTCGCGGGGCCGCCGTGGCCGGTGAAGCCTTTCTTTCCCGTGCCCGCGACGTGGTGGATCTTGCCGGCCTTGAGATCGAATTTGAAGACCTGATTCCCCTCGCGCGTGACGAGCCAGAGGTTGCCCTGCGCGTCGAAATCCATCGAGCGCGGGCCGTTCAGCGGCGTGCCGGCGATGGGTGCGCCATCGGGCGTGGGGCCGCTTTTTCCCGTGCCGGCGAAGGTGCTGATGATGCCGGTCTTCATGTCCACTTTGCGGATGACGTGGTTGCCGATGTCGCAGATGAAAAGGTCGCCCGCGGCGTCGAACTGAATGCTGTGCGGCTGCTTGAGTTGCGCGGCGTTCGCAGGCCCGCCGTCGCCGGAATAGCCGGGCTTGCCCGTGCCCGCGAACGTGGTGATGACGCCGGTCTTCGCTTCCACTTTGCGGACGGCGCTGTTCACCATGTCGGCGATGTAAAAGTTACCGCTGTGATCAAAACGGATCTCGTGCGGCAGATTGAACGTGGCTTGCAGCGCCGGGCCACCGTCGCCCGTGTAGCCCTTCGCGCCCGTGCCCGCGACGACATGAAGTTTCCCATCCGCGGTGATCTTGCTCACTCGCTGTCCGCCATATTCGCAAAACCACAGCGCCCCATCCGGCCCGCGTGTGAGGCCGAAGGGATTGTCGATCTGCGCGGCGCTCGCGGGGCCGCCATCCCCTGCGGAACCCTTCACGCCGGTGCCGGCGACGGTGCGGATTTCCGCGGCGTGGGTATTTGAAAATGTGACGACGGCGAGGAGCAGCGGGAGGAGGATTCGCATGGCGCGGAGGAAAGCGGATGCCCCGCGCGCGGCCAAGCGTGGACTGAAAATTAAGAGGCTGCCGAAATTGTTCCAGACGAGGATTGAGCGGATGATTCAACCACGGATGACACGGATGGTTTTCCGAGAAGGATATTCGCATCCGTGTCCATCCGTGAAATCCGTGGTCAATCCCTCCGTGCCATCCTTGTCTCTTTGCGGAGGTCTCGCTCCGAATGACTGCATCCGTCCAACCGCAAGGACAGCGTGCATCGGGTAGGGCGGGATCCGCCCCGTTTGCCGGGTAGAATACTCGGCACGACGGCAGACTCGCCCGACCCGATGCACGCCGTTCCCATCTTTCCGGTTCCCTCAAATTGCTTGTCTTTTACCCACTGCTCGCCGTTCATCCGCACTTCAATTTTTATGGCCAAGAAAAGCATTCGCGACATCGAAGTAACCGGGAAGCGCTGCCTCGTGCGCGTGGATTTCAACGTGCCGCTCGACGAGAAGGACGGGCACATGGTCATCACCGACGACACGCGCATTCGGGAGACGCTGCCGACGATCCAGTATCTCATCGAGCATGGCGCGAAGGTGATCCTCTGCTCGCACCTCGGACGGCCGAAGGGCAAGCGGAGCGAAAAGGAATCGCTGCGTCCCGTCGCCGATCATTTGCACACGCTGCTCGGCCATTCGGTCGCATTCAGCCACGACACGATCGGTGCGGTGCCGGCGAAGATCATCGCGCACATGAAGAACGGCGATGTGGCTTTGCTCGAAAACGTGCGCTTTGAAGCGGGCGAGGAAAAGAACGACGAGGCGCTCTCGAAGGCACTCGCGGATCTCGCGGATATTTTTGTGAACGACGCATTCGGCTCGGCGCACCGCGCGCACAGCTCGACGGCGGGGGTCGCGGCATTCCTGCCGGCGGTGAGCGGGCTGCTGATGGAAAAGGAGATCACGTACTTGCACGACGAACTCGAAAATCCCGAGCGACCCTTCGTGGTGATCCTCGGCGGTGCGAAAGTGAACGACAAGATCGCGGTCATCAACCGCCTGCTCGACAAGGCCGACACGATCATCATCGGCGGCGGCATGGCCTACACTTTTCGCAAGCTCGTGCAGGGCATCACGCTCGGCAAAAGCCTCTACAAACCCGAGTGGGAACCCATCGCGCAGGCGGCGCTCGACAAGGCGAAGGCGCGCGGCGTGAAGTTCTTGATTCCGGTGGATTGCTACGTCACGGATGCGTTCGACTTTGACGCGAAGAAGCTCGGCAACATCAAGCTTGCCGCCGAAGGGCAGGGGATCGAGCCGGAGTGGGAAGGCGTGGACATCGGGCCTGAGAGCGTGAAGCTTTTTGCCTCGGAAATCGCGAAGGCGAAGACGGTGATCTGGAACGGGCCGATGGGCGTCTTTGAAATCCCGGAAGCCGCAAAGGGCACGTTCGCCATCGCCGAGGCGATCGCGGCGAATCGGGGCGCGAAGACCATCATCGGCGGGGGCGACAGCGTGAAGGCCGTGAAAAATGCCGGCGTCGCCGACAAGGTCACTTTCATCAGCACCGGCGGCGGTGCGAGCCTCGAACTTCTCGAGGGCAAAACGCTCCCCGGCGTGGCGGCAATCAGCGACAAGTAATCGAGGTTGCGCGCGGCCGCCGGGTACGGCGGGTATGTTACCCGCCGTTCCGGGTATCCTACCCGGAATATCGGGCCTCGGGACGTGACCATTTGCTGCGAACCGCCCGGATTTTTTGCAGGACGGTTTTCGTGTTTTCCGGGGCGTTGGTGACGTTCGTTGCGCCGGGTAGGATACCCCGGCGCGGCGGGTTGGAAACCCGCCCTACCCGGAAGGCCATCACTCGCTCTGACAGGTATTCTTGATACAAATGCCCTGACGAATCCGAACGCGCGCGTTGACCTGATGGCGTCGTCCTTGGCAGTGTCCGCACCCACTTTTACCCATTTACCAAATGCGCAAAAAAATCATCGCAGCCAACTGGAAGATGAACATGACCCTCGGGGAGACCGAGGGATTTTTCCACACGTTCCTCCTTGAAATCGGAGAGGAAAAGCGGACAGACATCGTGATCGTCCCGCCGTTCACCGCGCTCGCGAAGGCGGGCGAGATTTTGCGCAACGTGCAAAACGTGAAGCTCGGCGCGCAGAACATGAGCCCGGAAAAATCGGGTGCCTTCACCGGCGAAATCAGCGCCGCGATGTTGCGCGAACTTTTTGTCCGCTACGTGGTGCTCGGCCACAGCGAGCGCCGCACGATTTTCGGCGAGACCGATGAGATCGTGAACAGGAAAACGCATGCCGCGCACGCCGCGACGCTGCGCCCGATCGTGTGCATCGGCGAGACGCTCGCCGAGCGCGACGGGAACCAAGTGGAAGCCGTGCTCGACAAACAAATCCGCGGCAGCCTCGCCGGACTCAGCACCGAGCAAGTCACCGAGACGGTCATCGCCTACGAGCCCTTGTGGGCCATCGGCACCGGACGCACCGCGACGCCGCAGCAGGCGCAGGACGCGCATGCATTCATCCGCCGCAAGCTCGCCGAACTCTGGGACGCCGCGACTGCGGACAAGGTGCGAATCCAATACGGCGGCAGCGTGAAGCCCGCGAACACCGCGGAACTCATGTCGCAGCCGGACATTGACGGCGCGCTTGTCGGAGGCGCGAGCCTCGACCCGCGCGGCTTCGCGGAGATCGTCCTCGCGACGGTGAAGCTGGCGCGGTGAAAATGTAGCGCCGACAAGTCGTCGGAATCTGGCTTTTAAGTCGCGGGCACCGTGTGATTGCGGAAGGCGTGTCTCGGGTAGGGTGGGCGTCCCGCCCGCCGGTTCGCGCGTCCCGCGCGGACCTTCGGGATACGAGGGAGTTCTTTTCGCGAAGGACGCACTGCGACATCCGCCGGGTGTTCCGCGGGACGCGGAACACGGCAGGCGGGACGCCCACCCTGCCCGAGGCAGATCATCCGCGGTGCGATCACCGCGAGTGCTCTGGACGATCAGAAGTCGCTACGCCTTCGGCGATACCTTCGGGCCGTCCTTCGTGTCTTTCACGATCCAGCCGAGCGCTGCGATGGCGTCGCGCAGGTGATCGCTTTCGCCCCACTGTTTGCTAGCGCGTGCGACTTGGCGCTGCTCGGTGAGCGCGAGCACTTCAGGCGATGGGGTGGCTGCATCGCGCCCGAAACCGAGGACGGAATTGATGCGCACCCAGCATTTGAGCAGATGCTTCGCGGAATCGGAGTCGAGGCCGTTGTCATCCATTGAGCGATTGCACTCGCGGACAAGGTCGAATAGCTGACCCATTGCGCCTGAGATGTTGAGGTCGTCGTCGAGGCAATTGAAGAACCTGTCTGCAAAAATGCTGAGGCCAGTTTCTCCTGAGCCAGTGAGTCCATTCGCTCGCTGCTCAAGATCTTCGAGCCGCGCGACCCATTCATCAATCCGCCCGAGCGCGCTGCGTGCGGCGGCGAGGCCGTCGAAAGTGAAGTTCAGCGGCAGCCGGTAATTCACCGTGATGAGCGCGTAGCGGATTTCGCGACCGGTCCAGTTCTTCGCGAGCAGATCGCGCAGCGTGTAGAAATTCCCCGCGCTCTTGGACATCTTCTGCCCCTCGACCATGAGGTGCGCGCAGTGCAGCCAGTAGTTCACGAACTTCTTGCCGGTCACACTTTCGCTCTGCGCGATCTCCGCCTCGTGGTGCGGGAAAATGTTGTCCACGCCGCCGCAGTGGATGTCGATCTCCGGGCCGAGCAATGCGGTCGCCATCGCGCTGCACTCGATGTGCCAGCCGGGGCGGCCCGGCCCCCACGGCGAATCCCATTTCACTTCGCCGTCATTTTCATCCCACGCCTTCCACAGCGCGAAGTCGCCGATGTTTTCCTTTTCATATTCGTCGCTCTGCACGCGACCGCTCGGGCGCAGTTCGTCGAGATTGAGGTGCGCGAGTTTTCCGTAGTCAGGGAATTTGCTCAGCCGGAAATACACCGACTTGTCGTCGGCC
>JBBQJR010000201.1:0-6356 GCA_038326125.1 Chthoniobacterales bacterium | reverse complement strand
CCGCCTTCCGAGACCTTCGCCGTGAGATCCCACCCGCCCGCGAGATACGCGCCGACGACGCACGCCATGGAGAAATCCGCGTGCTGTTTTTTTAGCAAAAAGGCCGCGACCGTGAAGACGAAGCACACCGCCGAACGCACGGCCATCGGCTTCCAATCCTCGGCCTCCCCGGATGCGCCATGCCCGCAGCACCCGCCCATTTTCGCAGGCTCCGCGCTACTCGCGCGCGGGGATTCCGCGCTATTCCTCCGCGGGAATTCCGCGCTCCTCACTTGCGGGGATTCCGCGCTATTCCCCCGCGGGGATTCCGCGCTATTTGTAGCCATAGGCGAGCGCCCAGCGGTTCTTCTTCGCGTCGGACTGCTCGATGCTGAAAACGATCAGGTACACGCCGGTCGTCTTCGGCTCCACTTTCACCGCCGCCATGTTGCCGCGCTGCCACGAATCCGCGTCCACGCGTTTCCCGCTCGGGTCGTACACATGTACCGTCACCTGCGCGGAATCCTCGTCGCTCCCGAGCCAGAACCAGTAGCTGTTGCCCGCGAAAAGCTGATGCTTCACGACGCTCGGCTGTTTCGTGGCGAGCGCGCCGGCCCAGTATTCCTGGCGCACGAGATAGCCCTCTTTCACGGCAGCGATGGCGGCCTCCATCGCGCGCGAGTGCGCATCATCCACATAGGCAAAGGCGGCCGGCTGCGCGAGGACGGCGAGGGCGACGACGGCGGTCAAAAGGAAGCGGGAGAGCGTTTTCACGGTGGGTTTTACTTGTTGCTGATGAGCGCGACGAGCCGCCCGGCGATGGCGGCGATTTCCTTCACGGCACGCGCGGAAATTTTCCCCGCGTCGCCCTCGCCGATGAGCGGGTGGATTTCATCGAGGCCGTGCCGGACTTTCGCGGTGACGCGGTTCGAGCGCAGGCGGGCCTTCATCGCGTCCACCTGCCGGTCAAAATTCTCGATCATGCCGGGCTGATGCAAAAGCTCGGCGCCCGCGCTGCTGAAATCCGTGCCGACGACCTGCGCGAGCGGCTCGCTGTTCAGCTCGATCATCGCGCTGCGCACGTCCGTGAGCGCGCCGTCGAGTTCCGTGCGCACGCGCTTCCAATCTTTTTTGTCGGCAAATTCGATCACGCTGCTTGCGCGGCGGACGACCGCCTTGCGCACGCCGATGGCGTTGGAAAAAGTGAGGATGGCACGGCCGAGTTCCTTCACCTCCTCGGCGTCCTCCGCCTCCACGGCGATGAAACCCTCGGCGATGACCACGCCGAGCATCATCGCGATTTGCGGCGCTTCTCCGCTCGGTTTCGCTTTGCTCACGTCGCGATGAATGAGGCCCTCCCAGCGCGGCTTGCCGAGCTTGTCGAGCACGGCGAAGACTTCGTTCGGCACCGGCACGACCACGCGGTCAATCACCTTGGCCTGCGTGGGCAGCTTCGCGAGATCGAGCTGCTCGGGCGGCGGTGGCAGCGGCGCGCCGAGCGCACCGCGGGCGAGGATCGCGAGGAGCGCGGCGGAAAGGATGGCGGGGAAATTCATGGTGTGTGGGAAAATCGGATTCAGCCGGGCCGGCGCGTGCATGGACGTTGCGCGAGGCCCGGCGCGCACGCGAGAGCAAATTCCTTTTGCACCCGCGAACCGCGCGACTAGCCTCCGCGCGCCATGCACCAATCCGCGCGCCTCAAGGCCGCATCCTCACCGTCCCCACTCACCCTTTGCGACTCCTTTCCACCGCGCCACCTCGGCTCCGGCGACGCGCCGATCGCCGAGATGCTCGCGACGCTCGGCCTCGAAAAAATGGATGATCTGATCGCGCGCACGGTGCCCGCGGCGATCCTGAACACCGCGCCGCTCGCGCTCCCGGAGGCGCTCGGCGAGAGCGAGGCGCTCGCGGAATTGCGCGCGCTCGCGATGAAAAATCGCGTGTTCAAAAGCTACCTCGGGCAGGGCTACCACGACTGCATCGTGCCGCCGGTCATCCAGCGGAACATCCTCGAAAATCCCGGCTGGTACACGGCCTACACGCCATACCAGGCGGAGATTTCGCAGGGGCGGCTCGAGGCGCTGCTCAATTTCCAGACGATGATCGCCGACCTCACCGGACTGCCCGTCTCGAACGGCTCGCTGCTCGACGAGGCGACCGCCGCCGCCGAGGCGATGCACATGGCGCTCGCGTTGAAAAAAGACCACGTCGTAAAGGCCGTCTTCATCTCGGAGCGTTGCCACCCGCAGACCATCGCCGTCGTGCAGACGCGCGCCGAGCCGCTCGGCGTGAAGGTGAAGGTCGGCGACGAACGTGAATTCACACCCGCGGAACATTATTGCGCCGTCATCGTGCAGTATCCCGACACGGTCGGGGGCATTCACGACTACGCCGCATTTTTTGAAAAAGCGCACGCGGTCGGCGCGCTGTGCATCTGCGCCGCGGATCCGCTCGCGCTCGTGCTGCTGCGGCCGCCGTCGGAATTCGGCGCGGACATTGTGGTCGGCAGCACGCAACGCTTCGGCGTGCCGATGGGCTTTGGCGGGCCGCACGCGGGCTACCTCGCGACGAAGGATGAGTTCAAGCGCGTGATGCCCGGCCGGCTCGTCGGTGTCTCGAAAGACGCGCACGGAAATCCCGGCTACCGGCTTTCGCTGCAGACGCGCGAGCAGCACATCCGCCGCGACAAGGCGACCTCGAACATCTGCACCGCGCAGGTGCTCCTCGCCGTCATGGCCTCGATGTACGCCGTCTATCACGGGCCCGATGGGCTGCGGAAAATCGCGGGTCGCGTGCATCTCGCCACGCGCACTTTGGCGGCGGGACTCGCGAAACTCGGCCGGAAATTCACCGTCGCCGCCGAGCCGTTTTTCGACACGCTGCATGTCACCGTTTCCGCCGACGACCACGACGCGATCCTCGCCACGGCGCACGGCGCGCACCTCAATCTCCGTGTCACAGGCGCAACGTCATTTGCCGTCTCGCTCGATGAGACGACCTCCGCCGAAGACCTCGAAAATCTGCTCACCGTTTTCAATTTCGGCCACGCGCATGAGGTGGATGTCTCGGCGCTCGCGAGCGAGATCGCCGCGGAAATTCCCGCCGCATTCCGACGCACCGGCGCGCTCCTCGCGCATCCGGTTTTCAACACGCACCGCACCGAGCACGAAATGCTGCGCTACCTGCGCCGCCTCGAGTCGCGCGACCTCTCGCTCACACACTCGATGATCGCGCTCGGCTCCTGCACGATGAAGCTGAACGCGACGATCGAGATGTTCCCCGTGACGTGGCCGGAGTTCGGAAAACTGCACCCGTTCGCACCCGCAGATCAGACTGCGGGCTATCGCGAAATGGGCCGGCATCTCGAATCATGGCTCGCGGAAATTACCGGGCTGCCGGGCGTCTCGCTCGAACCAAATGCCGGCTCGCAGGGCGAGTACGCGGGTCTGCTTTGCATCCGCAAATATCACGAGTCGCGCTCGCAGCCGCACCGCGATCTCTGCCTCATCCCGACGAGTGCGCACGGCACGAATCCCGCCAGCGCCGTCATGGCCGGCATGAAGGTGATCGCCGTGAAATGTGACGACGTCGGCAACGTGGACATGACCGATCTCCGCGACAAGGCGAAGCTCCACGAGGCAAACCTCGCCGCGTGCATGATCACTTTTCCGAGCACGCACGGCGTCTTCGAGGAGACCGTCACGGAAATTTGTCGCGTCAGCCACCTGCACGGTGGGCTGGTGTACATGGACGGCGCAAACATGAATGCGCAGGTCGGCGTGACGAGTCCCGGGCGCATCGGCGCGGATGTGTGCCATTTGAATTTGCACAAGACCTTCTGCATTCCGCACGGCGGCGGCGGGCCCGGCATGGGACCAATCTGCGTCGCGGAAAAACTCACGCCCTTTCTCCCGGTGGTCGATCGCGTGAAACCTGATCGTCGAATCGGATCGATTTCCGCCGCGCCATTTGGCAGCGCGAGCATCCTCACGATTCCGTGGATGTACATCCGCATGATGGGCGCGCGCGGTCTCGCCGACGCGACGAAGCTCGCGATCCTGAATGCAAACTACGTCGCGCACCGGCTCGAAAATCACTTCCCCGTGCTCTACCGCGGCACGCACGGCTGCGTCGCGCACGAGTGCATCATCGATCTGCGCGGATTCAAAATGACGACCGCCGAGGATGTCGCGAAGCGGCTCATGGATTTCGGTTTTCACGCGCCGACGCTGAGCTGGCCGGTCGTCGGCACGCTGATGATTGAGCCGACCGAAAGCGAATCGAAGGACGAGCTGGATCGCTTTTGCGACGCGATGCTCGCGATCCACGCCGAGATGACCGCCGTGGAATCCGGCGCAATGCACGCGACCGACAACCCGCTCAAAAACGCGCCGCACACCGCGCGCGCCGTGACCGCAAACGAGTGGTCGCACCCGTACTCGCGCGAGCAGGCCGCGTGGCCCGCGCCGTGGCTGCGCGACTTCAAGTTCTGGCCGTTCGTCGGGCGGATCGACAATGTCTTCGGCGACCGCCACCTCGTCTGCACCTGCCCGAGCGTGGAGGAATTCGCCGCCAGCGCCTGAGCCTTTCAGCACCGCACAAAACCATGAACCTCTGGCAGGATTTTCTCATCAATCAGGGCAAGGTCATCCACAAGTGGGTGCATTACTTTCCCATCTACGAGCGGCATTTTCATTCGTGGCAGGGCAAGACGCTCACCTTTCTGGAAATCGGCGTCTCGAAGGGCGGCTCGCTGGCGATGTGGCAGCGCTACTTCGGCCCGCTGGCGAAAATCGTGGGCGTGGACATCAAGCCCGAGTGCAAGGAACACGAGGCACCGGGGATTTTCGTCCGCATCGGCGACCAGTCAGACCCGGCGTTCCTCCAGAGTCTCATTGATGAATTCGGAGTTCCCGATGTCGTGCTGGACGATGGCAGCCACGAGATGCGGCACATCGTGAAGACCTTCGATTTCCTGTATCCGCGGATGCCGAAAAACGGCGTGTATATGGTGGAGGATTTGCACACGGCGTACTGGAACGAATACGGCGGAGGAAAGGACGAGCCCGGCTCGTTCGTGAACATCTCCAAGGCCTTCATTGACCAACTGAACGCCGACCACAGCCGCGGCGAAATCAAGCCCGACGCGATCACGCGGGACACCTTCGGGATTTGCTTTTACGACAGCGTCATCGCCTTTGAAAAAGGGCACGTCTTCTGGAAGGACGCACCGCAGATTGGCAAGCCGCCAAGTGCAAAATAGCTGGGCGGCGACGCGGCTCACTTCGCGTAAACGCGCACGTAGTCGATCAGCATCTCGCCGGGAAAGGGTGTCGCGGCATCCGGGTCGCCGTCGAAGTCTCCGCCGACGGCCAGATTTACGATGAGATACATCGGACCGAAGTCCGCCTTGCCGTTCCAGCGGTGGCGCTCGATGCCATCAATGGACCAGCGCAATCCGTCCGGCAGCCACTCGAGCGCGAAGGTGTGAAAGTCCGCGGTGAAATCCGGGCCGTCCCATTCCTTGCCGGTAGATTTTGGCCGCCAGGTATTCGCCTGCCGCTCGTGCAGCGTGAGGAAAGCGCGGTGCGGCCAGCGGCCCTTGAGCTCCATGATGTCGAGTTCCGGCGGCCAGATTTTTGCCTGCGGCAGCATCCAAATCGCGGGCCACATCCCCTTCCCTTTCGGCAGCCGCGCGCGCGTCTCGAACCAGCCGTGCTCGCGGGAAAATTTATCGTGCGACGAGATCATTCCGCTCGTGAACGGCACGCCCTCGCGCGCCTTTCGCTCCGCGTGCAGAATGAGATGCCCGTCGCGTACGATGGTATTTTCCGGCGCGTACGACTGGCGCTCGTGGTTGCAGCCGAGCGGGTGGACTTTCGACGCGTAGCCGGTGTTCCACTTCGCAGCGTCGAGCGCGGTGCCGCTGAACTCATCGCTCCATACCAACTTGTAGCCGAGCGATTCGGGCTGCACGACTTGCTGCGAAAACGCGGACGACGCGAGCAGCAGGAGGAGGAAAATTTTTGCAACGCAGAGACGCAGAGGCGCAGAGGAGGAAAAGGCAAACCCGCCGCGACACACCGAATGCAGGCCTGCAAATTCACGCCGGCATTTCTCTGCGTCTCTGCGGCTCTGCGTTTCCATGATGATGCCGCACGAACGGCTCTGTTCCGCCTGAAGCCGCGTCACGGCGCGGCGGGCTCATCCTCGTCCTCGAGTTCTTCCTCGATATTTTCCTTCATCTTCCGCGAGAGGAAGGGCCGCAGGAAACCGTAGAGCAGGTAGGTGATGAAAATGACCGCCGGCATCCACTGGTAATACATCACCGTGAGGCTGATCGAAACCGCGATGGCGATGAATCTCGGCACGCTGCG
>JBBQJR010000200.1:0-6394 GCA_038326125.1 Chthoniobacterales bacterium | reverse complement strand
GGCCGCAATCGCGGCGCGCGGCCTCCCGTCGGCGGGATGCCTGTTTTCAAAAATCGCGAGCACGCGCGCCGCGGCGTCTGCGGCAACGAGCGCGAGCTGCCGGTGCTGCGCTTCGGAGGGGCGCATCGCGCTCGTCAGTCCGTGACGGAATCGCGCGTGAGCGTGCCGTTCACGGTGCGCAGAATGGCGAGCGGATTGGCATTTCGCACCGCTTCGGGCAGTGCATTTTCCGGGAAGCCCTGCAGGCAAAGCGGACGCGCCCAACGCAGGATCGCCGCGGTGCCGACGCTCGTGAAACGCACGTCCGTCGTCGCGGGATACGGCCCGCCGTGCTGCATCGCGGGGCACACTTCCACGCCCGGAGAAAATCCATTCACGAGCACACGGCCAGCCTTGCGCTCGAGGATGCGCACGAGGCCCGCGAAGTCCGCGAGGTCCGCGTCGTCCGCGTGCAGCGTCGCGGTGAGCTGTCCGGGCAGCGCGCGCGCGGCGGCCTCGAGCTCGGTCACGGTGCGTGCGGAGACGAGCAGCGTGTACGGGCCGAAGACTTCCTCGCGCAGTTCGCGATGCAGGAGAAAAGTGTCCGCGTCCGTCGCAAAGGCCACCGGCTCGGCCTGCGCCTTCGCGGCGTCGGCGTCGGCGTCGGACTCCGCGATCACGACCACGCCGGGGACATTTTTCACCCGCTCGACGCCCGCGTGAAAGGCGTCGCAAATGCCGCGATGGAGCATCGTCGCGGGCACGGTCGTGCGCACCTGCGCGCGGAACTGCTCGATGAACGCATCGAACTCCGCGCCGCCGAGCGCGAGCACGAGGCCGGGCTTCGTGCAAAACTGCCCGACGCCGACGGTGAATGCGGCCTTCAGCCCCTGCGCGATCGCGCCGCCGCGATTTTTCAGCGCAGCGGGCAGGATGAAGAGCGGATTGGTGCTGCCCATTTCCGCAAAGACGGGAATCGGATTTGGCCGAGCGGCCGCGGTATCGAAGAGCGCGCGACCGGCGCGTTCCGATCCCGTGAAGCCGAGCGCGCAGGTGAGCGGATGGCGCACGAGTTCCTGCGCGACCTCCGCGCCGGTGCCGTGCAGCAGCGAAAAAACGCCGTGCGGGACGTGGCAGATTTCCATCGCACGATAGATGGCGCGCGCGACGATTTCCGAGGTGCCGGGATGCGCCGGATGCGCCTTCACCACGACGGGGCAGCCCGCCGCGAGGGCCGACGCCGTGTCCCCGCCGGCGGTGGAAAACGCGAGGGGAAAATTGCTCGCGCCGAGCACGACGACCGGGCCGAGTGGCACGAGCAGCCGGCGCAAATCGGGACGCGGAGCGGGCTGGCGCTCGGGCAGCGCGGTGTCAATGCGCGCGTCCACCCACGAACCTTCGCGGATGAGTGCGGCGAACGTTTTGAACTGCCCGCAAGTGCGCCCGCGCTCCATCGTGAAACGCTCGATCGGCAGGCCGGATTCCGCGCTCGCCCGCTCGAGCAGCGCGTCGCCGGCGGCCATGATCTCGGCGGCGATCCTGTCGAGGAAATCCGCGCGATCCTTCGCGGGCATCTGGCGGTAAATTTCAAACGCATCCTCCGCCTGCCGCATCGCGAGATCCACATCCGCGGCGCTGGCCTCGTGGAAATCCGGCTCGAGCCGCGCGCCGTTGCCCGGCGAAATGGCGTGAAAGGTCTTCGCGCTGGCGTGCGCGGTTTTGCCGGCGATGAGGGAGCGTCCGTCGAGATTCATGCGCGGCGAATGACGGATGCCGGAGCGGAAGGCAACGCCGGATTCGTAGCCGCGCTTGTCAAAGCGCGGGCTGGTCTGGCCGTGTGCCCGCGCTCTCACGAGCGCGGCTACGGTTGCTTGCGCCCCGCGACCCAGCGGACGGCGTGCTCGATGAAGTGCTCCATTCCTTCCGTCTGCTCGGGATGCGGGCTGGAGGAGATCACGCGTCCTTTTCCGAACGAGCCGCGCACGATGGCGGGAGAGTTGACCATCGCGCCCTTCGGCGAGTCGTGCTCGGCGAGTTCGGTCCGGAAAAAGGCGAGCGTCTCGAATGGCGCGATGCCCTCGGATTTGTCGGCGGTGATGATCGGTCCATTCGCGTAGTGGATCGACTTCTGGTCGCCGGAGAAACCCGTGGCTTCGCGTGCGTGCGGCATGAATTCGATCCCGACTTCGCCGCGGCCGCGCAGCCATTTCGACGACACGGTTTTCGCATTCAGCACGCCGACGCCCCACGAAAATCCCGTGCATGCGAGGTATGCGCCCGCGCAAATCCCGACGTAGCCGCCGCCCTCGCGCACGAAGCGCCGCACTTCATCGCGCCCCGCATCGCCGAGCGCCGCGGCTTCTTTGCTGCCGCTGCCGCCGCTGAAAATCACCACGTCGAAATCCTTCAGCGCGCCCTCCGCGATTTCCTGTCCGGTGCATTTCGTTACGCGAATGTCCGCCGTTTTTCCGAGCTGTTCGATGATGCGCGGGATGCCGAGGCCAAACGCGCCGTCGTCATTGAACAGCGCGACGCGGATCGGTTTTGCCTCGGCGGCGTGCAGCGCGGCGAGCGGGTGGAGGAGGAAAATCCCGGCGAGGAGAAAATGGCGGCGGTTCATTTTTTTGAGTTGGTTTTGAAGAGAGTCCGAAGATTCGTCCTGAATGGCAGCTTTTTTACGCTGAGTCGCAGAGATTGAGTTCGAGAGTTCCGCAGAACGAAGAATGGGCCTGCGAGACGTTTGCAGAAGACGCTGCACGCGGATGGCGCGGATTTTTCAACCACGGATTTCACGGATGGCACGGATGGAAAAAGATGAGTTTCATAACACGGTGGTTTCATCCGTGCCATCCGCGCCATCCGTGGTCGCAGCAGCCGCGCCATCCTTGTCTTTTCGGGGAGGTCTCAGACGGTCGAACGTTCGGGACACACGCTCAGAAGCTGTGTAAAAAGTGGGCGAGCGAAACGGAGAAGGAACCCAGGCTTCCAGCCTGTGCCGTGGGACTGGGGAGGCGGACATCCTTCTCCGCCGGCAGGCTGGAAGTCTGCCAACCCTCTCCGGCCGCACAGGCTGGAAGCGCTGGGTTCCTCTGCCGCGCGCGGCCCTTCGCGCCACCCGCTCAGAGACGATGGAAGAAGTCCGTCGTGCAGAGGGGATGGAGGAAGGGGCCACGGAAAACACGGAGGGACACGGAACCCGAGGCCTTGCTCCCGTGCCCTTTCGTGCCTTCCGTGGACCCTTTCCTGACTTTTTACACAGCCTCTTAGGAAGGAAGGAAAAGCGCAGGGTTGCCCGGTGTTTTCCTGCCTTTCTGCGTTCCTCAGAGCCTTTTTGCGGGGGTGTTGTCACGCAACCGGATAAGCGGGGTTCGATGATCGTGGCCGCTGCTCCGATTGCTCCGCAGATGTCGCGATGCCGGGAGGAAAAATGCCAGACTCTGAGGGAAGCGCGATTTTGTGGTTGGACATTCACTCCGCAGCATTCGACACGAACGCGAAAGCCAATCAACGCGGCGAGCGGGAATTGGAATGTCAGACAATTCCACCGGATGAACGGGCAATGTTCGATGCCAACGTCAAAAACCCATTGAACAAAATCACGCAGTCAAATGAAGGCGTCGGTCTTTCCCCTGCCTTTGCGATGCCATCAACCGAAAAAATCGTTTTATCCAATGAATGGATGAGTTTGTTCCCTGCCTTTGCCGTGCTTTCCAGCGATGACGCCGTTTTTTCCATGGGAAGAATCTTGCAGTCATCGGGAAAAATGCCGCTTCCCGGTGAAGTTGCGCGGCTCTTGCCATCGCGGGGGCGTCTGCTTTTCTCGGGGCGTGATTTTCCTGCTGACTTCCTTCTGAAGTTGCGCCGCTTCCCTCTGAACTTGCGCGGCTTCCCTCTGAAGTTGCCTCGCATCCGGTGAACGAAGCACGGCTTTCCATGAACATCGCGGCGAAGTGAGGCACCGTCGCGAGGTTTTCCACTCACTTTGCGCCTGCGGTGAACTTCTCCCGTCCGCTCCCTGAGTTTGTCTTGCGGAGCGTCGTCCGCGCCCGCGAGTTTGGTCATTGGCGATGCCTATCGGCGCGAAGCAAGTCACGGCGCCGGATTCGCGGAGGAATCAGGCAGCGGCGTCGGCCGGTACGTTGCTCACGAGTGGCGATTTGCGGAAGATCGAGGGTCTCCGGCCATTGCCGCGGTGAATCTCGACGATTTTGCGCCGCTTCTTCAAACGCGAAAGAACGACGGAGATTTCGGCCGTCTGGAGCGGACGACCTTCCCGAGTGAGCACCGCGTGGATGTCCTGCAGCGTGTAGTCGCCCATGAGGCGAGCGATAGCCCACCGGACGATCGTGGTGTTGATTCCGTGCGGGTTGCCGAAATCCTTCAGCTCAGGGTGAACGTAGCGCTCGGGCCGTGGTGGCGCAGGCAATGCGACCGGTGCGGATTCCAAAAGAGTGACCTGCCTGGCGGGAGACGTCGCCCGCGGTTGGGTCAGGAAGGCCGGCAGGAGCGCGCCGACATCCACCGGATGGCAGCCGCGATGGGCGGCCGCGTGCCTGTGGAGGACTTCGAACGCCGCGAGGATGCATTCCCTTTCGAGGATTTCTGCCGGAGCTGTTCCTTGCGTTCTTCGATTTCATCGCGAGTAAGTTTCATGCATTGCAAGACAAGCAAATGCAATACTAGGCCGGGGGACTGAAAGGCGAAACGCGGGTGCCGCCCTTGGCGTCCTTGGAGGGGAAGCCTGCTGGGCGCTGGGGAAGACGCTCCTGTGCCCCGGTTTTCCAAAGCGAATCGCTCATCCGGCATCTCGCGCGACGACGTTGCACATTGCTTCGCTCTCAGCAATCAGCCCTTCACCCGATTGGCTCCCTTCTTTTGCAGAAACTTGACGGACATCACTTTCGAGGGAATAATTCACCTTCGTATTCATGAGTTTTTCCTCCCAAGTCATCCGAAGCCTACTCTATGCCACCGCGCTGTGTAAATTGACGTTTTCCCCCAACCTTGTTCGCGCTGCGCCAGCCTACACTGTCACCGTTCTTGGCACCCCCTCCGAGTCCAGCTACGCTGATGGAGTCAACGCGTCCGGGCAGGTCGCAGGCAATATCCTTCCAACTATCGGCTTTAATGCAGCGGCATCGTGGACCGGCACGACACAGACGGTTCTGAGCGCCTTACCCGGTGGCCGTTCCAGCTCCGGTGCCGCGATCAACGACTCGGGCCAAATCGCGGGTGCCTCCTTCCTCCTAGGCGACACCACCTTTCACGCTGTCGTATGGAATGGAACGACGCCAACGGACCTCGGGGTTCTTCCTGGCGATGTAAGCAGCCGGGCGAGCGGGATCAATAGTTCCGGGCAAGTCGTTGGCTATTCAAGCGCGGGTTTCAACACCGACCATGCCGTGTTGTGGAATGGGACGACGCCGACCGACCTTGGCACGCTTGGTGGCAGCCAAAGCCGGGCTCTTTCGATCAATGACTCCGGCTTGGTCACCGGCTATTCATTCTTAGCAGGCGATAGTGGTGCGCATGCTTTTGTGTGGAATGGCACGATGCAGATCGACCTCGGAACTTTCGGCGGTCACAATAGTCCTGGTGTTGGAATCAATGCCTCAGGGCAGATCGCGGGTTCTTCTGATTTGGCTGGCGACATCGCAGAACATGCGGTGATCTGGAATGGAACGATGCCAACCGATCTCGGCGTCCTCCCTGGTGGTATCTACAGCTCTGCGACCGCTATCAATGCCTCTGGGGATGTCGTTGGCATGTCCGACATCGACAATCGAGGTCATCAGCATGCATTTATCTATACTGCCGGGACGCTGTATGACCTAAATAGCCTTCTCGTGAACGCTCCCGACGTTACTGGAATCTATCTGAATCCGGGGAACTCCATCAACGGAAGCGGCCAAATCTCTGCGGCCGCCATCATTGGCGGCAATGAGGTGGCCGTTCTTCTCACCCCAACGCCCGAGCCCTCAAGTGCAGTCCTGCTGATGATGGGCGGTGGGGCGCTGCTCAGCGTTTGGCGGCGGCGATAATTTCGAGCGCGAGAAGGAGATGAGGTGAGGGAAACATTTCGAGCCATGCCATTACGGGCATTCCTCACGGTTTCGGCGGCTCCTCGCGCACGACGCATGGTTTATCCGACGTGTCATGCGGTTGGGATGATGCGATTCGCGCGCCGTTGAAAAACTCCAGCACTTCGGTGCGGTTCATCCCCGCTGTTTGCCGGGCGACGGATTCCTTCCATCGGCGCGATTCGGCCACCGCATCAAATGTCTTCTTCGTGTTCATGGATCAACGTTTCATCACAGATCAGAAGTCGCGATAGACTTCGGAGCGGTGCTGGATGCGATAGAGGCGGATGAGGGTCTGCGGGTGATAGACCCAGTAGAGGATGCGCCAGTCGCCC
>JBBQJR010000199.1:0-6457 GCA_038326125.1 Chthoniobacterales bacterium | reverse complement strand
CCCTCGCTCGCGAGCAGCCGCCAGTTGTAGTCCGTCTCCTTCAGCAGCCAGTCTTGGAAAAAGTGGCCCTGCACATGGATGATTTTTCCGAGGTCGCCGCGCTCGATCATTTTCCGCATCTGCAGCACGGCGGGGACAAAGCGGCAGTTGTAATTCACGGCAAAGACGCGATCACTTTTCGCCGCGGCCTTCACGACGCGTGCGGTGTCGGCGCTCGTCATGCCGAGCGGCTTTTCGCAGACGACGTGCTTGCCCGCCGCGAGCGCCGCGAGGGATTGCTCGACGTGCGCCTTGTTTGGCGAGGTGATGTGGACGACGTCAATGTTCGGCGACGCATACATCGCCTCGAAGTCGTAGCTGCCGTACACTTCGGACACGCCCCACTTTTTCGCGAGCGCCAGCGCACTGTCGCGCGAGCCGCAGAGCGCATTCACCTGCACGCCGAGCCGCTTCAGCGCCTCGAGATGCACCGGCCCGATGAAGCCCGTGCCGATGATGCCCGCGCGGAGGTGGGAGAGATTCATGCGCGCAATCGTAGCGTAGCTCTCCGGAGCTGCGCAATCGTGCGAACTGAATGCGAGGCGCAGCTCTGGAGAGCTACACTACGAACGGTGCGGCGAGCCTTGCCACCTTTCCGCCGCCCGCCTACACCGCACGCGCATGAATTCCTCCCCCCGCTTCAAGCTGTTCCTCATGATGGTGCTCGAAATCGCCGTCTGGGGCGCGTGGCTGCCGCTGATTTTCGGCTATCTCCCGAGCCTCGGATTTTCCGCGACGCAGCCGCCGGAAGCGCTGCGCGGGATCGTCTCGCATCTGCATCCGTGGATTGCGGCGCTGTTCTCCGAGCAGGCGTTGATTCTCAATGCCTTTCCCGTCGCCGCGATCATCGGGATGTTTTTCAGCAACCAGTTTGCCGACCGCAATTTTGCCGCGGAGAAATTCCTCGCCTTCTCGCATCTCGTCGGCGGCGCGGCGATTCTCGGCTGCGGTTTCACGAAGGACTTCTGGCCGTTCTTCTGGCTGATGTTCATCCACTGCCTGCTCTACGTGCCGACGCTCTCGATCACGAACTCGATCGCTTTCGCCAACATGAAGGATCCGAAAAAGGAATTCGGAATCATCCGCATGGGCGGCACGTTCGGGTGGATTCTCGTCGCGTGGCCGTTCACGTTCATCCTCGTGGATTGGGCCAAAGTGAGCGCCGCCAATCCGCAGGGGATTAAGGCGTGGTTCGACGTGGTCTTTTCCTCCGGTCTCACCGGCGAGGCGCTGAAGGCCGCGACAAAGTGGACGTTCATCGTCTCCGGGATCATCTCGCTCGTGCTCGCGATTTTCAGTCTCACGCTGCCGCATACGCCGGCGAAAAAGAAGGAAGACGGGGCGAAGGAAAGCCTCGCGTGGCTCGAGGCGCTGAAGCTCCTCCGGCATCCGTTCGTGCTCGTGCTCTTCCTCGTCACGTTCGTGGATTCCTTCGTCCATAATTGCTACTTCAACTGGACCGGCACCTTCCTCGGCGCGGCGAAAGCGGACGGCGGCGTCGGCATCCCGGGCAATTGGATCATGCCTGTGATGACCATCGGCCAGCTCGCGGAAATTCCCACCATGCTCATCCTCGGCGCGACGCTGAAGGCGCTCGGCTGGCGCTTCACGATGATCATCGGCGTGCTCGGTCACGCGGCGCGTTTCGCCGTGTATGCGTTTTTCCCGGAGTCGCCCGGACTCATCATCGCGGTGCAAATTCTCCACGGCATCTGCTACGCGTTCTTCTTCGCGACGGTGTACATTTTCGTGGACGAGTTTTTCCCGAAAGACGCGCGCGCCAGCGCGCAGGGGCTGTTCAACGTGATGATCCTCGGCATCGGCGCGCTCGTCGCAAATTCCATCTGCCCGCAGCTCATCCAGCAGACCTTCAAGCACGGCGACAAGGTGGACTTCCGCGGCCTCTTCCTCGTGCCCACGTACGCCGCCCTCGCCGCCGCCGCCACGCTGCTGTTGCTTTTCCATCCGCCGAAAAAATCGCCGCCGCAGGGCGGGGTGGCCGCGCTGCCGCACTGATTTGGAGGGACACGCTCCGTCGTGTCCCGAATCAAAAACGAGAGACGGGGCATGAAGGAGCCCGCCCCTCCACCTCACCGTGCGGAGAAGGTTTTCGATCCCGGCATCGGCGTGAAGTATTCGATGTAGCCGATCATCATTTCGTCGGACGTCTGCTGGCCCCAGCGCACGGTTTTCGTCGGGTCGGGGTTCGCCTTGTTCGCCGCGCTGTTGTCATACACCGCGGTGATTTTCACCGTGCTCCCGCGCGGGAAAATGCGCGGCTCTTTCAGCTCGTAGCGGAGCTGCCAGTTGAAGTCGTAATGCGGGATGTCGAGCAGCGTCTCGCTCTTGCCGTCGGGCGTGATCAGTTCGTAGCGAAACGCCTTTCCCCGCACATGCATGTGCGCCACGAACGCCGTCACGTTCATGTCCATCGGCACCGGGCGCTCGCCGACTTCCACATGGTTCGCCTCGCCCGGCGGAATGTTCAGCTTGTGGTTGATCACCGCCGCGGTGTGCATAGCGAAACGCGGCGGTTCCTTTGCAAACACGAGTGCCATGCGGAGCTGATCTTCCGTCGCCTTGCCCTTCGGTGTGTAGTGAATCTGGAAGCTAATCGTCGCGCCCGCGGGCAGCTTGCGCGCAAAGCCGTCGGGATAAATCCGCGCCGTGTTGCCGGGCACGTACGCAGCCCAGTAGCCGTCCTCGCCCGCCTTGCGAATCGGCGCGCCCTTCTCGTGAACATTCACGATCACATGATGCACCACCTCGCGCGCCGTCGGCATGATTTCGTCCGCCTGCACCCACTTGTCCTCCGCGAGCGTCGTCTCCACGAGCGCGGTTTGATACGGCATCACGCCCTCCGCCTTGATCGCAAAAGGCTGTCCGAGCTGCACCACGAGGTCCGGCGTACCGATGCTCCACTCGCTCGTGAATTGCAGTGGCGCGGGCGCATCCGCGGGATTGCCGAGCGGGCGATCCTTCGAGTTTAGCCAGGCGAAAAGGTCCGCCTTGTCGCGCGCCGAGAGCGAGTGATCGTTCGCCCATGGATTCGGCATTCCCTCTGGAATTGGCGCGGCGGACCACGGCGGCATCGTGCGGCTTTCAATCACGCGCTGGATCGTCTTCGCGCGGTCCGTCACCTCCGCGACATCGTCGAGCGCGAACGGCGCGACGCCCTTCTCGTGATGACACTGCGCGCAATTTTGCTGGAGGATGCGCGCGACATCGCGGTGAAAAGTGATCGGTGTCGCGGCTGCCGGGGCTGTCGCGCCGGGCGCGGGGAGATCGAGTTCGCAACCCGGCGCCTCGGTCGCCGCGATCTTCGGACGCGCGCCCGCGAGCATCGCCGTCACCGCATCGAGCAGGTAATGCTCGCGCGCCGCGTCGAGATTGTAGCCCACGCCGTACTGGTCATCGAGCGCGCCGCGGTAGATCAGCGTCCGCTTCGCATCCACGAGGAAAACCTCCGTCGTCGTCCGAGCGCCGAGCGCCGTCGCGATCGTTTTGTTCGCGTCCTGCACGTACGACGCGGTCAGCCCGAGTTCCTTCACCTGCGCCGCGATTACCGCCGGTTTCTCACTCGCAAAAGGATTTACCAGCACCAGCGCCACGTCGCGCGACGCCAACTCCTTTTCCAGCCGCGCGAGACTCGGCGCATAGCGCTGGCTCACCGGGCAAGTCGTGCTCGTAAAGGCGAACACCACGCCGCGCTTCCCGCTCGATTCACTCCACTCGCTCAGCCGATGCGCCTTCCCGTCGAGCGTCGTGAACGCCACATCCGCCACCTGCCGTCCCACGCCCACATCGCCGGGCTTGATGCGCGCCGCGCCGACGAGCACGGGCTTCGCCGCGCTCGCCGAAGCCGCCTCTGCGGTCGCCGCTGCAGTTCCTGATGCCGCGACCGGAGCCATCGGCGCTGATGGAGCCGCGGGCCAGGTCCGCTTCTCGATGAACTTCTGAACCAGATCGCCCAGTCGTTTGCGCAGCGGCCCCTCCAACTTCCCTTCGCCGCCTCTCGCGACACGGATCCCCTCCAGCATCTTTTCCAAAACCGGCCGCGCTTCTTCGAACGTGATCTTCCCGTCCCCATTCGTGTCGAACTTCGCAAACTCCTGCGCGTTCGGCAGCTCATCCGGCGTCACGACGCCGTCGCCGTTTTTGTCCGCCATTTTGAAAATTGTCTCCGGCGTCGCATTCTTCGGCGGCCAATCCGCGCGGGAACGATGGATGGGCAGCGCGAGCAAAAGCGCGACGGAACCGGCGAGAACGAGTGTAATTTTATTCATGCGGAAAGTGCGGTGGACGGATGGAATCGGGAGCCAGAGGGAAGCAGGAATTTGGAATCCAGAAAGCCAGGAAGTTAAGGCCGACAATGCAATCACGGGCGTCGCAGAATCCTTGCCTTAACCTCATCCCATGACGACCCGATTTCGCCGCGGATCACTTGCCGAGCCATTGTTTGCCTGCGCCCGCGCCTTCGGCTTCGTCGAGCTGATAGAACATGGTTTCGCTCGCGCTGAGCATGGCACGGCGCTCATCGAGCCAGGCAGTCACGGCGAGCATTTGCTGCGTGGGCAGTTGTTCGAGGGCGTTTTCGATTTCGGCGACAGTGCTCATGTCGAAAACGTATCGTCGCTGCGTCGTGAAGGCAACGCCGTCGTCAATGCCACCACCGGCCAATTTCCGTTGTCCCTCCGGGACAAATGACAGCAACACCATCTGTCGCATCTGGACGCCGAAGGCGTCACGGACATTAGCCGGTGGTCGAGCGAAGTCGCGTCATACGCGGCGAAGCGAACACCACCGGATCACCGTCCCCCAAACGACCACCGCCCCGGATGGGGCGGCGGAAATCCCGCGAGTCACGATTCCGAGCGCCCCTGCCGGGGCGCATGTTTTTTTTGGCGGCACGATCCGGTGGTTCCCGCTCGCTGCGCCCGCTTCACCACCGGCTAATTTCCGTTGTCGCTCCGGGACAGATGCGAAATGGATTGATCGCATAATCAGTCTTCTATCCCCTTGCTTACGGCACGTTCACGGCAAGTCTCCCAAAGCCTGATAGCGTATCGCCCCCAAGCTCTACGCAAAGGGGTTAGGTGCTTTGGGTATGAGCGTGATTTCGTAAGTCCGTGTCGTCTTTGTTGCTCTTGCCTATGTTGCAGAGGTGACAAAGCGTCTGATAATTGGCAAGCGTATCCTGTCCCCCGCGTGAACGTGGAACGATATGATCGACATGCAAAATGATTCCCGCGCTTGAGTCTCTGCCACAAGAGACGCACCGCCAATCGTCCCGCTGGAACACTTGCCAACGGAGTGCGGGCATGACCCTGATGCGTTGCTCTGCGGCTTGCCTCGCTTCGCTCGGCTCAATGGTTGGGTTTGAAGCCTGTTGTTTCTCAACACCCATCTCCGCATCAAGCGAGCGTTGCCAAAGGTTGGCCTTCTGCACCAATTCGACAAAGCGGCTGGGGGCACCTTTGGCGATTTGGAGATAAGCGTCATAGATCGGATAGAAAAGCGCGTAACTGCGAGTTATTGCTACCGCGGTGTCATGTGCGCCGATGGGAAATCTCCAAGGGCGATGTGAGTGGAAGGAATTGTTGAAGATGCGGCGTTCAAGCATAAACTCGTAGTGCTCCCGGAAACTGGAGAGCGGTTCTAGCGTATCCCCATAACAAAGGCGGGGCGAAAGGCCGCTGGCGTAGCACAGGCGATGAGTGACCCCCTCAAAGTCCAAATGAAATTGGAGGAGCTTGCAATAAGAGGCATCCGTGAGGTGCATGTGCCAGTGCTCAAGCATGAGGCTAAGGCCATCGTATCTCAGGGCGATACCAAGTCGGAACGGCACGATCTGAACGGGTTTACCGTTTGATCGTTGGAATCCGTGCCATTTGTTCTTGGTTCGCTTCCCACCGAGACTGACGTATGCGGATTGGTAAAGCAGGTCCAACTCTCGGCTGCGTCTCTGCCGAAAATGCGGAAAAAAGGAGACGATCGAATCCTGAAATACATCAACCCCGTAAATCTGCCCGATCAATGATACACACTGATTCAAGAGAACGTGGAGCCGCGGCAATACTGAGTGCTGAAGCGCGTCAGCGCGAAGTCGAGGATCGTCAACCTGAAAAAGATTCCTGTCAGCCTCATCGAACGTGATTTCGATAGGTTTGTTCATCATTCAGAAACGTGAGACCTGTAGAGCCGCCTTACCGTTTACGCAGCTCCAGCCAGCGCCTTCACCTTCGCCTTCGCCGTCTCGTCATGATCCGCCTTCGCATACGCGCCGAAATCGTTGAACCAGAATTTTTTTGCCCAGCGATACATCCAGTGCTGCTCGGGGATTTCCTCGCCGGGGAGCCATTGCGAGAAGCGCGGGGTCATGGCTTCGAGTTCGGCCATCGCGGTGCCGCGCAGGGTG
>JBBQJR010000198.1:0-6484 GCA_038326125.1 Chthoniobacterales bacterium | reverse complement strand
ATCGCTACGCCGACGCGTGGACGTATCGCGACTACGTCGCGAAGGCATTCAATGACGACAAGCCGTACACGGACTTCATCGTCGAGCAGCTTGCGGCGGACAAAATCCCCGGCATCCAGCCCGACGATGAGCGGCTCGCGGCGCTCGGATTTCTCACGGTGGGCGAGCGTTTTCAGAATGCGAACGACATCATCAACGACCGCATTGACGTCATGAGCAAGGGCTTCCTCGGCCTCACCGTCGCGTGTGCGCGCTGCCACGATCACATGTTCGATCCGATCCCCACGCGCGACTACTACGCGCTGCACGGCGTCTTCTCGAGCATCACGGAGCCCGAGCAAAAGCCGCTCATCGGCAGCAGGGCCACGCCGCAGCAGCGGCAGGATTTCGAGAAAAAATACGCCGTCCTCGTCAAGCAGCTCGGCGCGCAATATTACGATCTCATCGGCGGCCAGCTCGACGAATTCCACCGCGACGCGGGCGCCTACATCCGCGCCGCCGCCATGGGCGGCGGTCGCCCCGGGCCGAAGGGAAAGGCGAACGACCCGCAAAAGGAGCTGATCGATCGGGACAAACTCGACCGCGACCTCGTGCAATTCCTCGCGCGCGACATGCAGCAGAATCGCCCCGTGTGGGGACCGCTCATGTCGTTCAAAAACGGCGGGCCACGATTCGCAAAAGTATCCGCAGCGGACGCGGGCATGATGGCGCAAAAGCTGGAAGCGAAGCTCGGCGAAAAAGCCGGCGACCAGGCCGGCAAGATAAAGGCGATGATCGGGCGCCTGCAATCCGGCACAAATCCGCTCGTCGAAAAGGCGATCGCCGAGAAGCAGCCGAAGACCTTCGACGAAGCGGTCGAAGGGTACGTGCAGCTTTTCACGAGCCTCGCACCGAAGGCGAAGGGTCTCATCCCCGCGATGAAAGCCGCGACCTCGCAAAATATTCCCGGCTACGACAGCGCGCTGATCGATCTTTTGCGCGGTCCTTTCGAGATGGCTCCCGCTCCCGCGATCACGCAGGAGTGGGTGGAGAACGCCACGCAGGAGCTGCCGCGAAAAATCGCGGGCCGCCGCGGGCTGAACACCGGCGACATCAATCTCCTCGAAATCACGCACCCCGGCGCACCGGCGCGCGCGATGGTCGTCGCGGACAAAGCGAAGCCCGTGAACTCGCCCGTCTTCATCCGCGGCCAGCAGCAGACGCGCGGCCAAATCGTCCCGCGCGGCTTCCTCGAAATTCTCAGCCCCGATCGCAAACCGATCCCTTTCACTGAGGGCAGCGGTCGCTACGAACTCGCGAAATGCATCGCGAACCGGGACAACCCGCTCACGGCGCGCGTCATCGTGAACCGCGTGTGGATGCACCACTTTGGCGAGGGCTTTGTCGCGACGCCCGACGATCTCGGCACGATGTCGGAAAAGCCCACGCATCCCGAGCTCTTCGACTTTCTCGCGCTGTGGTTCATGGACAATGGCTGGAGTTTCAAAAAGCTGCACAAGTTCATCGTCACCTCGCGCATTTACCAGGAGAGCAGCCACACGCGCCCCGAGTATGAGGCCATCGATCCCGGCAACCGCCTCATCTGGCGCGCGAATGTGCGCCGTCTCGAATTCGAGGCGATGCGCGACAGCCTGCTCGTCTTCAGCGGCAATCTCGATCGCACCGTCGGCGGCAAGCCCGTCAATCTCACCGACGAGCCGTACAGCTTCCGCCGCAGCGTCTATGGCTACATCGATCGCGGCAATCTGCCCGAGCTCATGTCGCAATTCGACTTCAGCGATCCCGACATGCCGAACTCGAAACGCGCGACGAGCATCGTCCCGCAGCAGGCGCTTTTCCTCATGAACAACGCGATGGCGGTGGACGTCGCGCGCAAAATTCTCGCGCGGCCCGAAGTCGCCAGCCACGGTCCCGACCTCGGTCGCGTCGCCGCCATTTACCGCATCGTTTTCCAGCGCTACCCGAAGATGAACGAAGTGGAGATGGGTATCAAATTTGTGCAAAAGGAAACCGGCCGGCAGGGCGAGACCGCGGCCGAAATCAGCAGTGCCGCCGCCGCACCGCGAGGCAAAAACGCGCCGGGCAAGGGCCGGATGGACAGCAAATTCAGCGCGATCCAAAACGAAGGACAGGCAGTGGCGCGCAGAGTCCTCACGCCGTGGGAGACCTACGTGCAGGCACTGCTTTTCTCGAACGAAGCCGCCTATGTGAACTGAGGCGGCAGCGGAATCCGGTCGCCAGTTGACGAGGCCCGCGACGCGACGGCAGAGTCGGCCCGTGACGCACCGAACCCAAAAATCTCGCGAGCCGTGACGAGCGCGACGCGCTGGATTTTTCCGGAAAAGCCGGACGCCTCGGCGGTCGAGCGGCTTCGGTGCGAGACGGCGGTCGCGCCGTGGGTGGCGGAATTTCTCGTGCGCCGCGGGATCGCGGAACCGGTCGGAGCGGGACGGTTTCTCCAGCCGCTGCTGCGCACGCTGAGCGATCCTTTTCTCCTGCCGGAAATGGAGGCCGCAGTCGCGCGCCTGCTCGCCGCGATCGAAAGGCGCGAGCGCATCGTGCTCTACGGCGACTACGATGTGGATGGCGTGACTTCGCTCGCGCTGCTCACGCGCCTGCTGCGCGCGTACGGCGCGGAGGTCGCGACCTTTCTGCCGCATCGCGTGGATGAAGGCTACGGTCTCTCCGTGGACGGCGTGGCGCGGTGCGTCGCGGAATTGCGACCCGCGCTGCTCGTCGCGGTGGATTGCGGCACGACTTCCGTCGCGGAAATCTCGCACCTGCGCGACTTGGGCGTGGACGTGATCGTGCTCGATCATCACGAACCGAAAGACGCGCTGCCCCCCGCCGTCGCGATCGTGAATCCGAAAGTGCGCGGAATGCGGAAGGCCGACGGCGGCGAGCCCAAATCAGAGATTTGCTTCGGCTACCTGTGCAGCGCAGGGCTCGCGTTCAAATTCGCGCACGCGCTGCTGAAGCGGCGCGCGCTGCCGGATTTTGACATCAAGACCCTGCTCGATCTCGCGGCGATCGGCACGGTCGCGGATGTGGTGCCGCTCGTGGAGGAGAATCGCATTTTGGTCCGCGCCGGGCTGGAGCGCATCGCGCAATCGCGCTGGCCCGGCGTGCGCGCGCTGGTCGAAGTCGCGGGACTGCGCGCGCCGTTTCGCCCGGCGGACATTGGCTTCGGCATCGGCCCTCGGCTGAATGCCGCGGGCCGCCTCGACTCGGCCGCCGCTGCGCTCGAGCTGCTGCTCACGGACGATCCGGCCCGCGCGCAATCGCTCGCGCTTTCGCTCGATCTGCAAAATCGCGAGCGGCGCGCGATCGAAGCCGAGGTGCTCGCGCTTGCGGAGGCGCAAATCGCCGGCCTCTACGATCCCGGCAGCGAGTCCGCGATCGTGGTCGGCGGCGCGGGCTGGCATCCGGGCGTCGTCGGCATCGTCGCGTCGCGCCTGCAGCGGCGGTATCATCGCCCCGCATTTGTCGTCGGCTTTGATGCGATGGGCCTCGGAAAAGGCAGCGGACGCAGCATCGAGGGATTGTCGCTCGTCGCCGCGCTCACGCACTGCGGCGGGCTGCTGGAAAAATTCGGCGGTCACGAAATGGCGGCCGGCCTCACGATGCGGCAGGAGCACTTCGAGACGTTCCGCGCCGCCTTCGCCGAGGCGGCGGGAGGAATGCTCACCTCGGAAAATTTGCAGCGCACCCTGCGGCTCGATGCGGAACTGCACCTCGCCGACATCACGCTCGATCTGCTCGACGAACACGACGCGCTGCAGCCCTTCGGCACCGCGAATCACCAGCCGATCTTCTTCACCCGCGGCCTCACATTGGTCGGCGGGCCGCGGCTGATGAAGGACAAGCATTGGTCCTTCCTTTTTCGCCACGGCCGCGCGCAGTGCCGCGCCGTGTGGTGGAATGCCGCGGATGAGACGCTGCCGCCGCTCCCGTGGGACATCGCGTACACCGTCTCGCGCAACGAGTGGAACGGCCGGGTGGAAGCACAGCTCGAAATCCGCGGCGTGCGCGCGGCTGTCGCCTGAGCGCGGGGACGACGCCGGTGGTTTTGAAAATTTGCGCGCGTCCCATTTTGCGGACGCGCCGCTGTTACTTCTCGCCCTCATTTTCACCCCCTCCACCAATTCATGAAATCCACCCGCTCCTCCTTCCTCTCCCCCGCCCTCGCTCTCGCGGCGCTGCTGCTCGCCCCGTGCTCCGGACTTTTCGCAAAGCCCAACATCCTCGTGATCCTCGCCGATGATCTCGGCTACGGCGAGCTGTCTTGCCAGGGCTTCACGCAGCAGATTCCCACGCCGAACATAGATTCCATCGCGAAGAACGGCGTGCGTTTCACGAGCGGCTACGTGAGCGGGCCGTACTGCTCGCCGACGCGCGCGGGCTTCATGACGGGCCGCTACCAGACGCGCTTCGGGCACGAGTTCAATCCCGGTCCCGCAGAGGCGGCGGTGGAAAATTTTGGTCTTTCGCTGAAGGAGGTCACCATCGGCGATCGGCTGAAGGCCGCGGGCTACGCGACCGGCTGGTTTGGCAAATCGCACCTCGGCTACAAGCCCGCGTTCCATCCGCTGAAGCGCGGGTTCGACGAATACTTCGGCTTCCTCGGCGGCGCGCACAGCTATCTCGACGCGGCGGCGGATCCGAATAATCCGATTTTGAAAGGCACCGAGCCGGTGAACAACATTGGCTACACCACCGAGGCGTTCGGCCAGCACGCGGTGGACTTCATTGCGAAGCACAAAAGCGAGCCGTGGTTCTGCTACCTGCCGTTCAACGCCGTCCACGCGCCGCTCGAATCCACCGCGACATATCTTGAGCGCTTCACGAGCATCGAAGACAAAAAGCGCCGCACCTTCTGCGCGATGCTCTCCGCGATGGACGACGCCATCGGCAAGGTGCTGGCGCAAATCCGCGCCAACGGGCAGGAGGAAAACACGCTCGTGATTTTCTTCAGCGACAACGGCGGCCCCACGCCGCAGACCACGAGCGGCAACGGCCCGCTGCGCGGCTTCAAGGCGCAGACGTGGGAGGGCGGAATCCGCGTTCCATTCATGATGCAGTGGAAAGGAAAAATCCCCGCGGGAAAAGTGGACGACCGTCCCGTGATCCAGATCGACATTCACCCGACCGCGCTCGCCGCCGCGGGCGTCGCGGCCCCCGCCGAGGCGAAATTCGACGGCGTGAATTTGCTCCCTTTTGTGACCGGCGAAAAATCCGGTGCGCCGCACGAAGCGCTCTACTGGCGCTTCGGCCAGCAGATCGCACTGCGCGCCGGCGACTGGAAACTCGTGAAGGGCGCGGGCATGGCCGGCATGCAAGGGGCTCGCGCAGGCAAAGCGAGCACCGAAGGCGCGGAGCTTTACAACGTGACGAAAGACATCGGCGAAAAGGATAACCTCGCCGTGAAGAATCCCGAGAAGCTCAAGGAACTCGCCGCGATGTGGGACAAATGGAACGCCGGAAACATTGACGCCGCCTGGGGCCCCGGCAGACGCCGAAACGCCGCAGACCCCGCCAAGCCCGGCGACACGACTCCACCTCAGCGCAAGAAGAAGAACCCGTAAACGCTGGCGCAATCCGCGCGCGTTTTCATACGCTGTGCGGATGATTCCCCGTCCGCTTTTCTCCGCAGCCGTCGCCGCGATCGTCGCGAGCACCTTTGCAACCGCCGCCGAACCGCTCAGTATCAGCGGCATCTATCCCTCGCTCGCGACATTCAACAACGAGGGCGAGTGCGGCACCGGCGCGGTCGTGCCGTGGGCGGACCGGCTTTGGGTGATCAGCTACGGGCCGCATCTGCCGTTTGGATCGAGCGACAAGCTTTACGAAATCACGCCGGAGCTGCGGCAGATCATCCGTCCCGAGAGCATCGGCGGGACGCCGGCGGATCGGATGATTCACCGCGAGTCGCAGCAGCTCATCATCGGGCCGTACGTGATCGATGCGCAGCGCAACGTGCGCGTCATCCCGTGGCAGAAAATGCCGGGCCGTCTCACCGGCGTCGCGCGGCACCTCACCGATGCGGCGAACAAGGTGTACGTCGCGACGATGGAGGCCGGGCTTTACGAGGTGGACGTGCACTCGCTCGAGGTGACGGGCCTGCTGAAGGATCGCATGAACAAGCCGAAGGACGGAGCACTGAGCGAAGCGCATCCCGCGACGACAGAGACGAATCTCCCCGGCTGGCACGGCAAGGGCCTTTTCTCCGGCCAGGGCCGCGTCGTGTTTTCCAACAACGGCGAGCACGGCAAGGACGCGGAGACGAATCCCGACACCGTGAGCGGCGCGCTGGGCGAATGGTTTGGTTCCGGCGATTTCAAGCTCGTGCGCCGCGCGGAGTTCGTCGAGGTGAGCGGCCCCGGCGGCATCTTCGGCAACGAGCATCCCGACACCGATCCCGTGTGGGCCACCGGCTGGGACAAACGATCCGTGATCGTGATGTGTCTCGACGGCGGCAAGTGGC
>JBBQJR010000197.1:0-6489 GCA_038326125.1 Chthoniobacterales bacterium | reverse complement strand
GGTGTGATTTTTCACACTGAACGGAATACGGACGGTGGTGCCAATCGTGACGAAGGTTTGCAGCGGCAACCTTTCCCATTCACCAACCAAGGCGAGGCGTGAAGGGATCGGATTGGCGCGGAGGTAGAGTGCAGAATTTGGATAGTTCCGTGAATCTTCACTTCTGCTGATGTCGCCCAAACCTCCGACAGCATCTCCGAAGGGGGTGGGAACTTGAAACGTGCTGATGTCTTCCAAGCCGGGCACGTACGGTAAGGGCGGACGGATTTCACCATCGGATTCGCCGTCCAGACTCCAAGCCGAAAGACACGCACCGCGATCTTCACTCGAGAAAAGCATGGCATGCTCGAATTCGGAAATCATCAGCCGCTTGTTAAACCGCATTCCTTTCAACTCCTCCGCCATGACTTTCATCGCACGAAAGGCGGGCTTCGGCTCGAAGGGCTGCTTCGCGTCGCCGGTCGTTTTGCGGCGCACGATGCCGAAGCGGTGCTCGGCTTCCTTCGCGTCATCGCCGTCGTCGCGCCAGTCGTACCAGATGCTCAGCGGGATGTCGTTCGCGATGTTCGTGAGGAACATGCGCGGGAGATATTTCGCCTGCGTCGCCTCGCGCGCGGCCTCGTTCTGGCCGAGCGACGGCCACGCGGACGAGTAGCCCCATTCGCCGCTCAGGATCGGGATGCGGCGCTTCGGGTCCGGGCGCGACGGGTCGTAGGTGCCGAGCGGGAGCGCGTCGGCAGCGCAATGGCGGCGGATGAGCAGGCGCAGCGCGCGGTATTCCTCGGCGACGCTCTCGGGCGCGCCCTGCCGGTAGGGATGCACGCTGATGGCGTCGAACACCTCGAGCAGCCCGGCGGCGAAGCACGCGTCCAGGAACGGCAGATCCACGAGGCTCGTCGCCGGGCCGACGAGACATTCGCCCGCCGCCTCGCGCTTCGTGCCGGGCGGAAACGTGCGCGACTTGCCGCGCAGCCCCGCATTTTCCAGCGCGGCGGCGACGGTCTTCGCGAGCGCGATGTATTGCTGCACATCCGGCTTCGGTTTCCAAAAGCCCGCGATGTTCGGCTCCTTCCAAAGCTCCCACACGATGCCGCGCCCCTTGAAATGCCCGACGGCGGCGACCGCCCATTTCGCAAACGCATCGCGGAATTCCTGCGTGCCCGCACGCGACGTGAACGGCTGCCTGTCGCCCGCGTCCGCGAATTTCGGATGCCCGTAATCGAGGATGAAATACGCGCGCAGCCCGGCCTTCTCCAGCGCGGCCACGAGCGAGTCGTATTTTGAAAAATCGTAGCGCCCCGGCTCCGGCTCCGTGCCCTGCCACGAAAAATCCATCCGCACCCAGCGGAAGCCCGCGGCGCGGATCATCTCCAGTTCGCCCGGCTGCGGTTGCGTGAAATGGATGTTCACCCCGAGCCCGTCGAGCGTGCCCGGCTCCGGCAGCGACGGATGAATCTGCGCAGCCGCAGTGAGCGTGAGGACGAGGAGGATTAGAAGCGCGCGCACGGCGCGCAGCCTCTGCGATGCGCGCAGGAAAGTCGAATCCCGGCTGGCACCGGGCCGCGGATGCAGGTGGCTGCGACGCCCTCGTCGCAAGATGTTTCCTGCAGCGCCCACGCCGCAGGCACCCGGCGCACGCAGGTGCGGCAGTCCACTCGCGACGGGGCGTCGCGGATACATGTTGCGACGAGGGCGTCGCAGCCACGGAAGATGCGCGCCGCTACGCGCCCACCGCCGCGCGGATGTCCGCCGCGAGCGCGTCCACGTCCTCGGGCTGCGTGTCCCACGAGCACATGAAGCGGCAGCCGCCTGCGCCGATGAATGTGTAAAACCGCCAGCCGCGTGCGCGCAGCTTTTCGATCGCGGGCAGCGGCACTTCGACGAAGACGCCGTTCGCCTGCCGGGGAAAAAGTTGCATCACGCCGGGCACGTCGCGCAGCGCGGCTTCGAGTCGCGCGGCCATCGCGTTTGCGTGCGCGGCGTGCTTCAGCCATGCGCCGTCGCGCAGCATCCCGACCCACGGTGCGCTCAGGAAGCGCATCTTGCTCGCGAGCTGCCCGGCCTGCTTGCAGCGCCACTCGAACTCGTGCGCCAGTTCGCGGTTGAAAAACACGACCGCCTCGCCCATCGCCATCCCCTGCTTCGTGCCGCCGAAGCACAGGATGTCCACGCCCGCTTGCCAGGTGATTTCCTTCGGAGCGCAGCCGAGCGTCGCGACGGCATTGGCAAAGCGCGCGCCGTCCATGTGCAGCCGCAGCCCGAGCGATTTCGTCTTCGCCCAGATCGCCTTGATTTCCTCCGGCGAATACGCCGTGCCGACCTCCGTGCTCTGTGTGAGCGATACCGCGCGCGGCTTTGGGAAATGGAGATCCGTGCGCTTTTTCACCGTGCGCTCGATGCCCGCGGGATCGATTTTTCCATTCTCGCCGGGCAGCAGCAGCACCTTCGTGCCGTTGCTGAAAAACTCCGGCGCACCGCACTCGTCCGTCTCCACATGCGCGAGTTCGTGGCAGAGGATGCTGTGGTAGCTCCGGCAGCAACTCGCGAGCGCGAGTGAGTTCGCCGCCGTGCCGTTGAAGACAAAGAACACGCTGCAATCCGTCTCGAACAGTTCGCGAATCATGTCCGCCGCGCGCGCCGTCCACTCATCGTCGCCATAGCCCGGCGCGTGATCGTGCCGCGCCTCATCCATCGCCGCCCACGCCTCGGGCGTGCAGCCGGCGTAGTTGTCGCTCGCGAAATGTCGGCGGTGGGTGCTGCTCATGCGCGCATGGGAAAGCAGCGGTGCGACGCAGTGGCAAGTGCGAACAGGACAGCGATGGCGGGCGCATCGGGATGGCTGCGACGCCCTCGTCGCAACATGTCTCCGCGACGCCCTGTCGCGTGAGGAGTGCCGCGCCTGGGAAACCGCTGATTAAATCGGAGTGACCGCGAAAGACACGAAAGCCGCGAAAAAGATGAAGGATGTTCCCGCTGTTTTTCGCAATTTTCGTGTGTTTCGCGGTCAAAAATCCTTCGCTGAAAGTGCTCGGTTTCTGTGTCGGCGAATCAATCAGCGGTTCCCTGGGTGCGCCGGCAATCTGCGGCGAGGCGCCGCAGGAAACATGTTGCGACGAGGGCATCGCAGCCACGTCGGAAAAGTTTGCCGCGCGTGTGCGGTTGTGCGCTCCATTCGCGCCGCATGAAAACCGCACTCGCCCTCCTCGCGCTGCTCTCCACTTTCGTCCGCGCCGAAATCCCGAAGCCCGACCGCGTGCTGAAGCTCTGGGAGGGCAAACCGCCCGGCGATTTCACCGTGCCCGGCCCCGAGACGCTCACACCATCGAAGCCGACCGACAAGACGCCCATCTCGCGCCTCACAAACGTGAGCGAGCCGCGTCTCGATTTTTACCTCCCGACGACGGAGAAAAAAAACGGCGCTGCGGTCATCATCGTCCCCGACGGTGGATTCGGCGTGCTCGCCTCCGAGCATGAAGGCTCCGATCTCGCACTGTGGTTCCGCGAACGCGGATTCGCCGCCGCCGTGCTCCAGCATCGCTGCCCGACGAACAAACTCGCGAAGCCGTGGGAATTTCCCGCATGGGACACGCAGCGCGCCATCAGCCTCGTGCGCGCAAAGGCCGGCGACCTCGGCGTGCAGCCGGATCGCATCGGGCTGTTCGGATTCAGCGCGGGCGGACAGGTCGCGCTCATCGCCGCGACGAACGACGAGTCGCGCCTCTACCCCGCCGCCGACGCCACGGACAAGGTGAGCTGCCGCCCCGATTTTCTCATGCTCTGCTACGCGTGGCACATCCTCGCGGACAATTCGCTCACCGAGCTGAAACCGGAAATCCACATCAGCGCAAAGACGCCGCCGACTTTCATCGCGCAAGCCTACGACGACGCCGGCTCATTCGCCGAAGGCAGCACACTCGCCTTCCTCGCGCTGCGAAAAGCGAAGGTCTCCGCCGAGCTGCACATTTACTCGACCGGCGGACACGGCTTCGGCATGCGCGCCAACGAAACGCAAGCCCCAGGCGATTTTCCGGGCCGTCTCGAATTGTGGCTGATGGCGCGCGGGCTGATGGCGAAATGACGGATTACAACGGCGATGCGATCCACGAAATACACGGAACACACGAAAGAAGATGAAGATGAACGGATCGCCGCCTTCATCCATCCGCTGACTCGCGACTCGCATCGCTCTCTTTTTCTTTCGTGCCCTTTCGTGTCTTTCGTGGACATCCCATCCGCATTTTTCCGATGACGTATCTCATGGTCGCCCTCGGTGGCGCGCTCGGCAGCGTGCTGCGATTCTGGCTCGGCGCGTTCATCGGGCAAAAGGCGGGTGCGCCGTTCTGGGGCACGCTCTTTGTGAATGTCACCGGCAGCTTCCTCATCGGCCTGCTCGGCAATCTCCGCGAGAACGGCCCCGGCGAATTCGACCGCTACTTTCTCATGGTCGGCGTGATGGGAGGCTACACGACGTTCTCGACATTCAGCCTCCAGACGCTCGAACTTTTCCGCGCTGGCAATCCCGGCCTCGCTGTCGCAAATGTCGCGCTCTCGATGGTGCTGTGCCTGCTCGGCGTGTGGCTGGGCCATTCGCTCGGCGCGCGGCTCGGGCAATGACCGCGCAGCTTGCAAGGTCGTTTTTCTTCGCAATACTGCCAGCATGATCACGGACGAAATCAAAGCCCTGCTGCGCGCGCCGCAGTTTCAGCAATTCTCAGTTCATTTGACCGATGGTTCCAAGCACCGGGTGCCACACTCGGACTATGCATGGCTCACACCCAACAACGCGGTGCTCTATGTTTTCGAGAGCAACGCCGGGCAGCGGATCAGCGTCGCGGAAATAGCGCGGATCGAAACTGCGGCGGACGTGCCGCCCGGAAGTTAGCGTGACCGCACTCACCCTCGGCCACTCGCCCGATCCGGACGACGCCTTCATGTTCTTCGCGCTCGCCGAGGGGAAAATCCCCACGGGACGCTGGCGCTTCCAGCACATCCTGCAGGACATCCAGACGCTGAACGAGCGCGCCACGCGCGGCGAACTGCACATCTCCGCCATCAGCATCCACGCCTACGCGAGCGTCGCGGACAAATACGCGCTCCTCCCCTGCGGCGCGAGCATGGGCGACGGCTACGGCCCGATGCTCATCGTCCGCCGCGGCAAGGCGCTGCCGGACCTCAGCGACTTCGGCGCGATCCGCGACTGGCTCGGGCACCAGCGCATCGCCGTGCCGGGGAAAATGACGAGCGCATTCCTCGCGCTGAAACTTTTCCTCTTCACCGAGCCGATGCACGTCACCGTGCCGTTCGACAAAATCTTCAGCTTCATCGAGGAGGGAAATGCGGACGTCGGCCTCATCATCCACGAGGGCCAGCTCACGTATGCGCGCGACGGATTCGACCTCGTGCTCGACCTCGGCGCGTGGTGGAAGACGGAGACCGGCTTCCCGCTCCCGCTCGGCGGCAACGTCATCCGCAAGGACATCGCGCCCGCCGACCGCTCGGAGATCAACCGCATCCTCTTCGAGAGCATCCGCTACGGCCTCGACCACCGCGCCGCCGGAGTCGCCCACGCGATGCCGCTCGCGCGCGACATGGACACGACGCTCGCGGACAAATTCATCGGCATGTATGTGAACGACTACACGCTCGACTACGGCGACACCGGCCGCGCCGCGATCCGCGAATTCCTCGGTCGCGCCACGCAAATGGGCTTTCTGCCGGAGTTGGGCGAGGTGGAGTTTGCGGAGTGAAAACTGCGTGTGCAGAGCGCAAAGAAAGTAAGCGTGCCGCCCCGGTGAGTGGCGCAGGCGACCCCGCCTGCGAAGTCTGCGCGGGCGACTCGCCCGCGCCAAGGGCCGAGTCGGCCCTGGAGACTGTGGCAGGCGAGTCGCCTGCCCCACTGCTGCGGTCACACGTGCTCTAGCAGCGCGAGTTCACGCTCCCAATCGGTGTTTGTCTCGTAGAGTTTGCGCGCGAGTTCGGTGAGTTCACGCGAGAGGTCTGGCGCGGTGCCGCCGGGGAGATGCACGATCGGGTTTTGCAAAAGTTGCGTGAGGTCGCGCTGGCGACCTTCCATCGTGGCGATGCTCTGCTCGAGTTCGGCCACGCGTTTTTCGCGGTCGCGCTTTGCCTGCGCGGCGGCTTTGCGTTCGTTGGCGGCGGCGCGTTCGCGTTCTTTGATTTCCTTCAGCCCCGGCCCGCGCGGCTTGGTTTCCGCAGCGACGGCGGGCTGGAAATCGTGGAGCTGCTCGCCGGCGACGAGCGCCTCCTTCGCGGAAGTCGCGCGCGTTTTATCGAGGTAATACTGGTAGTCGCCCGCGTAGGGCGTGAGATTTCCGGCGCTGATGTGCAGCACAGTGCTCGCGACGCGGCGGATGAAATGCACGTCGTGGCTGATGAAGATGACCGTGCCCTCGTATTGCTCCAGCGCGCCGATGAGCGCATCAATGCTCGGGATGTCGAGATGCGTCGTCGGCTCGTCGAGGAGCATGA
>JBBQJR010000196.1:0-6541 GCA_038326125.1 Chthoniobacterales bacterium | reverse complement strand
GCAAAAAGGGGTCCGTCTTTTTCTGCGGGACGCCCACGAGCGGGTCGGATTTCAGCGCGCGCTTCGCGGCCTCCCACCACTTTTTAAAAGCCGCATCGGTGAAGACATCCGGCACGAGCTGCGTGGAAATTTGATCCGCCGTCGCGCGACCGCCGAGGCTCTGCAGCACCTGCCGCACGAGCGCCGCCGGATCGGACTGGCCGAGCTTTTTCACGGCATCCAGATCCTTGAATTTCTTCGCCGCGATGTGGTCGGTGGGCAGCGCGATGAGCGACTCGCCGGCGTACTCCAGTTGCATCGAGTGCCCCTTGCGGCCCTTGAAATCAATCGTCGTCTGGCTCAGCAGAAAATCGTGCGCGACGATGACGCCGTAGCCCCAACTTTTGTGCTGCACAAAAGTGCCCGGTTCGAGCTTCGCGAGGGCGGCCCCGGCCTTGGAACTGAGTTTGCCGGATTCGACTGCCTTCTTGATGTCTTCTGTCATGGGGCGCGGAACGTAGGAGGCATTGCCCCGGTGGAAAAGGGAATTTTTCGCGCGGCCCGCAGTCTTTGGAAGTTGGGGCGCTGGGCGTTGGAAGCTGGCGTTGCAGGGAAGCAAACGGCGGGCGGGAGAACGGAACGATCGAATGTCCAACGTCCAACAGCGAATTTGCTTTGTCGCATCTGTCCATGCGGAAGGACCACGCCAAGCGGCAAAGGCGCAAAGCCCACGTTTTTTTTTGCGCCTTCGCGCCTTTGCGTGATCCCAAAGCACCGTTTCAGGGCACCTCACCGCTCCTTTCGACAAAGCACATCGGAACGCCCAACTTCCAAGGTCGGGAGGCCAGGTGCGCCGGATTTTTCCATTTGCCTGCGCGCGGATCGGAGGGGATGCTCAATCTCCCTTCGGGGAATCCATGCTCGGTTTTTTTGAACGCCAACGCCTTGTCAAAAAAGGCATCACCCCGCAAAAGAAACGCCGCCGCCTGACGGAGAGCGAAGTGGTGGAAACGCTCGAACACGGCGTCATCACCCGCACCGGACTCGTGCTCGCCGCCTCCGCCGGTCTCGCTTGGATCGTGGGGCTAGGCGTGGACCACACGCCCGTCGGGCAGATCTTTGTAGGGCTGCTCATTTTCTCCACGGCGATCGGCCACCTGTGTCTGAACCGCCGCGAAATCTGGACCTCGAATTCGCGTCTGCTCCTCGTCTTTCTGATCATGCTCGGCCACCTCGGCTTCGCGAAGCTTTGCCTGCTGCAAGCGGACGCCTCGCTGCGCGTGACGGGCGAGCTGCTCCCCGGCCAATTCAGCGCGCTGCAGCGGCACGATATGTGGCTGCTCGCGATTCCCTTCGGCCTCGGGCCCGTGCTCGCGAGCGTGTTGCTCGGGCGCACGATGGCGGTCTTCGTCTCGGTCTTCGGCACGCTGCTCACGCTGCCGGTTTTCGCGAGCGTGAGCGGCGATCTGGATTTCATCGTGCGCAATCTCACGACGAGCCTCGTCTGCGGCTTCGTCGCGATTTTCCTCACTGCAGAAGTGCGGAAGCGCGGCGACCTCCCGCGCGCCGGGCTTTTCGTCGGCCTCGCGACTTGGCTGCTCGCGGTCGCTTTTCGGGAAATAAACGTCCTCCACATTTGGACCGCCGGCGCGGCGCTGAACTACCGGACCCTCGCCTTCCAGTCTGCGGTCGCCGTCGGTTCGCCGGTCGTGATGACGCTCATCATCGTCGGCGCGCTGCCGTGGATGGAGAGCCTCTTCCGCATCACCACGCGCGTGCGCTGGCTCGAACTTGCGGATCTAAACCACCCGCTGCTCCGCCGCATGACCATCGAGGCACCGGGCACTTTTCAGCACAGCCTCGGCGTCGCAAATCTCGCCGAAGGTGCCTGCGAGGCCATCGGCGCGAACCCCGCGATGGCGCGCGTGTGCAGCTATTTTCACGACATCGGCAAGCTCGTGAAGCCCGAGTATTTCACCGAAAATATGCGGCACGAACGCAACCCGCACGACGACCTCGCGCCGACGATGAGCGCGCTCATCATCATCGCGCATGTGAAGGAGGGCATCTCGCTCGCGCTGGAGCACGGGCTGAATCAGGACATTATCGCCATCATCCAGCAGCACCACGGCACTTCGCTCGTGTACTACTTTTACAAAAAGGCGATCGACCAGCAGCAGGCCGCGCGCGACGACGGCAAGATCGCCTCGATGCACGATGAGGATTTGCCCGAGGTGAGCGAGAGCAGCTTCCGCTACGGCGGGCCGAAACCGCAGACGCGCGAGTCCGCCATCGTGAGCCTCGCCGACGCGATCGAAAGCGCCGCGCGCAGCCTCGAACGCGTGACGCCGCAAAAGATCGAGCAGCTCATCACCGACATCATCCGCAAGCGCGCCGCCGACGGGCAACTCGACGACTGCGATCTGCGCTTCAAGGATCTCGAAGTGATCGCCGAGGCCTTCCGCCACACGCTCAGCAGCATGATGCACTCGCGCGTCGCCTACCCGGAGGACAAGGAAACGAAGACCAAGCGCGGCTCGAGCATGACCAGCGCCATCCGCGCGCGCCGCGACGCCTCCGCGGCGTGAGGTGGGACAGCCTCTCACCCTCTCGCATAAATAACCGGACAGGCGTGAGAGACGGCCGGCAAAGTGGGCGAGGTTTTTCAATCTCGCGCGGGCGAGCGCAGCGAGGCGGCGGGGCAGACTCGCGTGAGACGTGCGCCTTTGCTTCGCGTCATCCCGCCCGCTGCGCCCATCTCCCCGCGCGAGATTGAAAAATCCCGCCTACTTTGCCGCGCCGTACCGCTGCCAAACAATCCTGTTCAAACTTGATGCTACGGCTCCGCGAGGAGTTCGTGGACTTTGCGGATCAGGCTTTGGTGGCTGAAGGGCTTGGGGAGAAATTTTAGATTGGGCTCGATGACGCCTTTGGCGCTGATTTCATTTTCCGAATAGCCGGAGACGTAGAGCACGCGGATGTGCGGATGGGTTTCGGCAACTTTTGCGGCCAGCGCCGGCCCGGACATTTCCGGCATGACGATGTCGGCGACGAGCAGCGCGATCGGTTCCGCGCGATCGCGGGCCATGCGCAGGGCTTCGTCGGGGCTGTCGGCGCAGAGGACTTCGTAGCCGGCGTCGCGCAGCACGGCGCAGATGAGCTGGCGCACGACCTCCTCGTCCTCGGCGACGAGCACGGTCTCCGCGCGGCGCGTGCGTTCGATGCGGCACGGGCCGGGCTCGGGCGGCTCGAGCGGCGCGGTTTCGCGCGGGAGGAAAATCGTGAACTCGCTGCCGTGCCCCTGCTCAGTGGTGAAGATGATGCCGCCGCCGCTTTGCTTCACGATGCCGTACACGGTGGAAAGGCCGAGGCCCGTGCCCTTGCCCGGCCCCTTCGTGGTGAAGAACGGCTCGAAAATCCGGGCGCGCGTCTCGTCGTCCATGCCGGAGCCGGTATCCCGTACCGAGAGCGCGATGAATTCGCCGGGCGGCGCGTCCATGTCGTGCGCGGCGAGCTGCGTGGCGTCCAGCGCGAGGCCATCGGTGCGGATGGTGAGGGTGCCGCCGGCGGGCATCGCATCGCGCGCGTTCACGCCGAGATTCACGAGGACCTGTTCCATCTGGCCCGGGTCCACCAGCACGCGCGCTTCGTCTTCCTTCAGCTCATGCACGATGCGGATGTGCTCGCCGATGATGCGCTGCAGCATCCTATCCGTCTCGCGCACGAGGGCATTCAGATCGAGCACGACGGGCAGGAGGATTTGCTTCCGGCTAAAGGCGAGAAGCTGCTTGGTGAGCGCGGCGGCACGCTCGCCGGCGGTGCGGATCATGCGCACGTCCGCGAGCGCGGAGGGGTCGTGTTCCAAGCGGAGCTCGAGCAGCTCCGAGTAGCCGATGATGACCGTGAGCAGGTTGTTGAAATCGTGCGCCACTCCGCCCGCGAGCCGGCCGACGGCATCAATTTTTTGCGAATGGCGAAACTGCTCCTCGGTCTGCTGCAGCCGCTCCTCGGTGCGATGGAAGCGGAGGATCAGTTCCGCGAGCCGGCCAAATTCGTTGTGCTCGCGCGCGAGCGGCGCGAGTTCCGCGGGCTGCTCGTTTTGCAGATGGCGCGAGATGATGTGCAGCGGGCGCCGCACCCAGCGGAGCAGCGGGATCGCGATGGCGAGGAGCAGCGCGCCGGCGAAGACGATCAGCGCGATGAAAAGCGTGCGGCCTTCGCGGTTGAATTCGCGGATGACCGGCGAGTCGTTTTCGACGAGGATTTGCGCGGCCGGCAGGCCGTCCCAGCCGGGCAGGTCGCGGGCAAAGCGGATCTGGACGGCTTCCTCCGCGCTCGCGATCTCCGGCGCGCTCGGCGCGCGGTCGAGGATGCGGATGGTGTAGCCGGTGAAGAGCGACATGCGGCGGACGTTTTCATCGATCCAAATGTGGCCCGCGAGAAAGTAGCCCTGCGGTTTGGTCTCGTGCTGCGGGTCGAGCGACGGATGGATCGTGCCGCCGCGAATTTCCATCCAGCCCTGCGGCACGCGGAGGAAAAAATGCGCCGGGCTGCACTGCGCGAACAGCGCGGACAGCGCCTCCACGGGCAGCGGCAGGGCGTGCAAGTTCTCCGCATAGCGGTTGTTTTTCGAGAAAAAGAGCGTGAGGTCCGGGCGGTAAATCCAGATCGCATTTGCCTCGTAGGTGGCGAGCGTGAGGTCGTTGATCGTGGTCTCCGCCCAGGCGTGATCGTCCTTGCCGATGGCGCGGACGAGGTCGTCCCAATTCGTCGAATCCTCGACGAGCACTTTCAGCTTGTCGCCGCGTTCCGCGAGGAACTGGTCGAACATCTTGCTTCGCTCCTCCGCGCGCTCGCGGGCGATGGCGCACACTTTTGCCAGGCCGCGTTCGCGCATCGCGGTGAGCCCCCCGACGAAGGTCAGCACGATGGCCAGCAGCAGCAGGAGGATTTTGGTCTGGACCTTCATCGTTGTTCGCGCGGCGTGAAGCGCGCAGCGGGGAATCGCCGCCGGGTGCCGTCCCGCGGACGGCGATCGCCGGATCGCCGCGGCTTATTTTCGGATGCGGCGCTCCTGGATGGAAATGATGCGCGGGTCGGTGGTCGCGGCGTTGATGACGACGCGATTTTCCGTGCGGCCCTCGACCTTCTTGCCGTGCCCGCGCAGTCGGAAGTCCACATTGAAGGTGAGCACGATTTCGCCCCGCTGGCGCAGCGGCGCGTAGGCGATGACGTCGCCGATGGAATAGTGCCGGCTCGGCCAGCGCTGCGCGTAGTCGCGGAGCGTGTGCTCGACGAGCCGCCGATCAATCACGCCGCTCTGAAAGTAGTTCACGCGGTCGCCGTAAAAGTGGATTTGTTTCTGCAGGTCCTTCGAGGCGAGCGAGCGCACGTAGTCCTTGGCAAAGGCGACGAGCTCCGCCGGCGCGAGATGCGGATCGTTCCGCAACGCGGGCGGCGGCGGCGGCGTGCGTGTGGAAATGTGCGCGGCCTTGGCGGAGGCGCGCGCGATCTCTTTTTCGGTCGCCGTGGGGAGCGGCCTTTTCGAGCGGAACACCTCGGGCAAAACGTCCGACTCGGCGCTCACCTGCTCGATGGCCGCAGGGGCGACCGGGTTCACGTCGCCGCGGAGCACGGGCTCCTCCGGCCAGTCGAGTTCCTTCGACGCGGGCTCGCCGGGCAGGCGCTCGGCGAGTCCCATCGAGCGGAGCGTGGGGCGGTCGTCCGTACCGGTGGCATTGAAGCCCTTGCGCTTTTGGTAGCGACGCACCGCCTCGGAAAATTCGCCGGAGCGGTGGCCGTCAATGTCGCCAAAGTAGAGATTGCGGCGGCGCAATTCCTCCTGCACCGAGCGGACTTGATCGTCGCCACGGAAGAGCGTGGGAAAGAAGGCGAGGGCGACGGTGCAGAGGAGGATGGGACGTTTCATGAATTCGGCGCGGGCGGGCGGGGGATCGGAAAACCAACGGATTGCCAGACGAAAAGGACGATGCAGCGGGAGGCGCGGAATTTTGGAAAAGCGCGCCGTGTCGTCAAGCCCCGCGGGACTCGGGCCGTGTCCTATTTTGAATTTGGAAACCATGAAATCAGGCGTTCTGAACTACCGGGACTCGCGCGGTGCGGCGGCGTCGCCGCGCCGCGCGGAGAGCTGGAAGACGACGAGCCCGGCGAGCAGCGTGCCGAGACCGGCGAAGGATTCGCGCGGGCTTTGGTGCAGGACGTGCCAGAGCATCCAGCCGTTCACGGTGAGGAAAATGAGCGGCGTGATCGGGTAGCCCCAGGTGCGCACGGGCCGCGGCAAATTCGGTTCGCGGCGGCGCAGCACGAAGACGCCGAACACCGCGAGCGATGAGCAAAGCGTGATCGTGAATTGCACGTACGTGAGCACCGCCTGGAAGGTGCCGGTGGCGATGAGCACGGCGACGATCGCCGTCTGCGCGAGCGTGGCGAGAATGGGGATGCCGTTCGCATTCACGAAGGAAAATGGACGCAGCGCGCGGCTGTCCTCGCCCATCGTGGCGAGCACGCGCGGGCCGATCCACTGCATCGCGCCGACGGTGGA
>JBBQJR010000195.1:0-6577 GCA_038326125.1 Chthoniobacterales bacterium | reverse complement strand
TTCGTAGTGAAACGTCGGCGTGCGCTGCGCATCGAGTTCGTAACCGCGCCACGAGTAGCCCTCGGCGCGCGCGCCTTTTTCGAGCACCGGCCACGTCGCGCCGCTCGCGAGCACGGCGAAGGGCGGCGACAATTCCGCCGGGCGGAAAACATCGAACCCGAGCGGCGGCTGATACCCGCCGCCGCGACCGTTCCAGTGCCGCGCCGCGTCGAGGAATGCGCCGCGCCACGCGATCGCGAGATTCATCGCCTCCGTGCTCCACGCGATGCTCGCGTTGCCCGGATAGCCGACGCCAATCGCGCGATTGCCCGCGCCGGCGATGAAATTGCGATACACGATCGGCTCCTGCGCGACGACGAGCGGCAGGCCCGTGTTCTCGTCCTTTTTTTTCTTCGCCCTAGTGGCCGATTTCATCGCCGGATGCTCCCACTTCGAGAGCGGCGTGGTCACAAATCCCGATGCACCCCACGCTGCGAAAAGCTCCGCCTGCCCCGCCGCCTGAAAGTATTCAAGGCGAAAATCATGCGCCCCTTTCTTCAGCTTTACCTTGCCCTCGCGAATCGCATTGATGGGATGGATGCCGTCATTGTCCACCACCTCCCGGCCATCGATCGCAATCCTCGCGCCATCATCCGAGGCGAGGTGAAAAACATACTCGCCGTTCTTCGGCGCCTCGAGCTTGCCGGTGAAAACGAGACCAAACTCATTTTTATAATCGTCCACTTTGATCTGCACGAGATGGTCGCCCACGTCGCCCTCGCGGTGCGGCTTCAGCCTTGCAAAATCCGGCAGCATCTTCCAGTCGCCGAGGAAAAGTTGAAACTTCAAATCCGTCAGCCCCGGCAGCCGCTGGCCGGCCTCGCCCACCGTCATCTTCCCATTCATGATCGCCGCGTGGCCGGGAAAGGTGCAGACAAACGGATACACGCCCGGCTTCTCCGGCGCGGTGAAATTGATCTCTTCGTTTTCTTTCGGATTCACCGCCTTCGAGTGCGCCCACATGCGCGGGTCGTCCGGGATCCAGTTGCGCTTCAGCGCCTCCTCCGGCTTTTCCATCTGCGCATTCGCCGCCGCGATCACGTCCGTGCCCGCCTGGAAAAAGCAGATATTGTGCGGCATGTCGTCGTCGTTTTGGAAAACGATCTTCACCTTCTGCCCCGGCTTCACATCGAACTCCGTCACATCGTACCGCATCTGCGCGCGGAGCGTTTTGATCGTGATCGTCTCCACCTCCGCGGCAAAAGTTCCCCGCGTAAAAATGAGCAGCGGCGCGACGAAGAAAGAAAGGATGGTGCGGAACATGGCGATGCGAGAGTGCGCGCGGACAACTGCTTTTGGAATGCGCCATTAGAAATATTTCCCGCGGGCGCCGGCACCAAATTAGGCTCGGGCCGGAGCCACGTTCACATCCTCGCGGGCGCGCCTGCTCCGCCGCCGGCGCTCAGTGTTTCCCTTTGGCGAGCGCCTGCTCGAGCTGCTCGGGCGTCGTCATCGGACGCGAGCAGCTTCCGTTGGTGCAGAGGAAAATGGCGGGCACCTCGAGTTTCGGATACTCCACATCGGTCCGCGGCAGCGCACCTTCGCGTGCGTCGAACCACTCAATCCGCGCCATCGGCGGAGCATTTCGCAGCGCCGCGGCGAAGAGCGCGCGCGCCGCGGGATCGTCCTTCGCACCGACCACCGTGAGATGCGCGGGCTCGGTGCGGATTTCGCGATCCGCGAGCAAAATTCCGCTCGTGCCGTAGCCCTGCCGATCCACGACGACCGGCGACGCGAGGAAGCGCATCGCGTGCTCCGCCATCGCGCGATGCGCGGGCTTTCCCGTGTGCGCGTGGAGCAAATTCGCAAAGCGCACGAGCGCGATATTTTCATCCACCTGCGGCTTCGGCGAAAGCGGCGCGCCGGGCGATTTCACCGCCGTGGCAAAGCCGATCGCGCTGCGGAAATGCGCGTCCGCGAACGCCGCCGATTCCTCGGCGCGAGTCAGCCACGCGCGCTCGCCCGTCACGCTGTAAAGCGCGAGAGAGGCGCGCGCCATCGCGAGCGTGTCGGCGAGGTACGGGCCGGCCGCGTCTTTTTCATCATGCCGGAATCCGCCGCCCGGCAGCGCGCGGTGCGCGATGATCCACGCCGCCGCACGCCGCGCATCGGCGAGGCACGACGCATCCCCGCTCGCCGCGTACAGCGCCGCGAGTCCCGTGATCGCGAGTCCGTTTTCCCGTGCGTAAATGTGCCGGTCCACGAGCGGCACGCCGAGTTTGCGCCGCGCCGCATCGTCGAGCGCAAAGTATTCGCCGCTGTGTTTTCCGCGCACCACGTCTGCATCCTGGCTGGTGAAAAACGCACCCTCGGGTGACGTGAGGAAATCGCGGACATAGCCGCGGATTTTCTGCGCGGATTCCAGCCACTTCGGCTCGCGCCACTGCGAGGCTGCGATGGAAAACAGCCGGATGTTCTCCGCCTGAAAGGGCATGATTTTCTCGAAGTGCGCGTGATCCCAGTCGCCGTCCGTCGAGTATTGATAGACGCCGCCCCACACCGGATCGATCAGCTTCTGCCCGGCCGTCAGCGTCTGCCGCGCCATCTTCGTCATCGCGGCATCGCCCGCCATTCCCTCGGTGATGCAATACTCGAGCGCATCCCAGTTGAGATATTTGTGCACGTCGCCCCATCCGCCGCGCTCGCTGTCGTACGCCTCCACGAACTCCTTCCGCATCGTCGCGCGCTGCTCCTTGGTCAGCGCCGAATCGGTCGCCGCGACGACCGCCTCCTCCGCGGTGACGGACGGCCCGGGCGTCGGATCATCAATCACCGCCTGCAGCAGCGAGGCCATCGGCTTCGGCGGGATGTAGCCGCGGCGCTTCACGAGTTCGGTACCGTCGGTGTTGAAAATGATCGTCGCGGGCCAGCCGTAATCCTCGTAGCGGTTCGCGAGATCGGGCCGCGCATCCTGGTCCACGCGCACCGCGATGTATTTTTTCGCGAGGAGCGCCTGCACCTGCGGATCGGAATACGTCAGCTCATCCATGACGTGGCACCAGTGGCACCAGCCCGCGCCGAGATCGAGCAGCACGAAACGCTGCTCCGCTTTCGCCCGTGCAAAAATCTGATCCGACCACGGCTGCCAGGCGATGCCCGACTTTTCCTCCGCGCGGAGGCAAATGGAAAGGACGGCGAGAAGAAGGACAAAAATACGGCGCATAAAAGTGGACGCGAATCTTACGGCTCCGCACGGCAAGGTGGATGCCGCGCAGGCGTGCGGAAGCGCTCCGGGAGCCGAGCAGCGGTGCGAATCTTCATGCGGAAAACTTTGCTCGCCACCATTGGTCAACAGGCTTGTTAGCGCTTGGAAGATTTGCGCTTCGACTTCATCGAGGCGGGAAGCAGCGCGTCGGGCGTCACCTTCTCAATGATGCTGACCACGGAATCCAATCCCGCGTGGAGGCCGTCTTTGACCGCCTCCACAAATACCCCGGCCTTTTTGGAAAGGGAGGACGCCTTGGCCGATGCGGCTTTGGGCGACTTCGGCCGCACCGTCTTGGGAGCAGGAGTTTTTTTGCGGGCCGGAAGCTTCGCCGATGAACCGGCCAACTTCACCGGTGCTGATGCCGGCTTGGTGCGTCTTGAAGCTGAATGTTTGGGAGATTTGGCCGTGGGTTTGGATTTCATGGGAAGTTAGTTGTTAGGCACCGATTGTTTGACCGAGGCCGAGGGCAAGCACGACCACTGCGCCATCCTGATTGGCAAGGGCTGCGCTCGGGCTGTGTTATTGCCATCCTCTCCATCATCGCAGGTCGCGGGAGAAGCGGATGCTTGCGCCAAGCAGGGGCTGCGGAACCATTGCGCGATTTCCGCTCGGGAGAAATGAAACGACCGCCCGCGTCATTGACCGCGATTTCAGCATTATGAACTCCAATCCTTCCAGCGCCGAGCAAGCGAAGCACTTCCTCGCCTTGCTCAAAAAATTCCATACCGGCATGCTGATCACGCACACGACGGGTCAAAATTTTCAAGCGCGGCCCATGGCGGTAGCCGAGGTGGAGGACGACGGGCGCGTGTGGTTTATCACCGGTGCCGACACGCTCAAAGTCCATCAGATCGAGGCGGACGCGTGCGTTCATTTTATCGCACAGCAAGGCGACAGCGCATTCATCAGCCTGACGGGTCGTGCGGCGCTCAGCAATGACCGGCAAAAGATCGGCGAGCTATGGAAGGAACCTTTCCGGGTATGGTTTCCCGGCGGCAGGGATGACCCGAACGTCGAGCTCATCAGCCTCCGCGCGGAGACCGGGGAATTTTGGGACGCGGGTGGCGTGAACCGGATCACTTATATGTGGGAGGCTGCCAAAGCCTACATCACGGGCTCGACCCCAAAGCCGCACGAGGGTGAGCTCCACGGGACGGTAAAGCTTTAGCCGCTGCATTGCGGCCAAACCACTTATTCTCTCCACTTACGCGCGCCGAGGATGCTTCCGGCGATTGCCTTAGAATATGAATTCGCTTCATCACATTTCTTCTCCCGCGCAGGATGAATTTGCCCTGCCAGCGCCAACTGCCGGACCTGCTGTGGCCGGAACGAACCATTTTGCCGAGAAGCTGGATCACCGGGTGCAGGAAAATCCCGGTGCCTCGTTGTTAATGGCGATTGGCGCTGGTCTCGCGCTCGGTCTCCTCATTCGGGCACTCCGTCGGGAGCCGCGGCCGGAGTATCGCCTCGCCCGGATGGTCGAGGATATCGAACGGCGGGTGAGGGAGGTATCTTCCCCTGCGCTGGCAAAGGCGGGCGCATTTGCCGAGCAGGGCATGGATGCCGTGCGGACCGGTGCCCGTGTAGGCGCGAAGCTGGCGGAAGGCTATTGGCGGAAAGCGCGGAAAAAGATCGGGAAGCTATTTTCATAACATGAGAGAATCTTCCCCTGCGCCGCAAATTCGCCTGATCCATTGGAGGGCGGCGGAAGCCGCCATCATTGTCTTTTCTGGATGCAGCGAATTTCCAGGAAGGACGCTGAGAACTAATCATTTGCGTAGCTGACTATGAGGCCCATTTGGAAAGGCGCGATTAGTTTCGGGCTGGTCAATATCCCGATCACGCTCTACCCGGCGACGAAGCAGGAGGAATTGCGGTTCCATTTTCTGCGCAAGGGCGACCTGAGTCCGATCAATAACAAGCGCGTGGCCGAAGCGGATGGGAAGGAGGTGGCTTGGGAGGATATTGTGCGCGGCTACCAGTATGAGAAGGGGAAGTTCATTGTCCTCAATGACGATGATTTTTCCCGAGTGGACGTGGAGGCGACGCAGACGGTGGATATCCAAGAGTTTGTGGAGGTCGAGGAAATCAATCCGATGTTTTTTTCCAAGCCGTACTACATGGAACCCGCGAAAGGCGGGGACAAAGCCTATGCCCTGCTGCGGGAAGTATTGCGGGGCACCAAGAAGGTCGGCATTGCCAAGGTGGTGATCAAGACGCGGGAGCATCTTGCCGCGGTGAAGGCGCAAGGGGACGCGCTGGTGCTGGAACTGATGCATTTCACCAAAGAAATCATTGATTCCGCCGAGCTACACATGCCGGGCGCGGCGAAGCTGGGCAAGAAGGAGACGGACATGGCGCGGCACCTGGTTGAGAGCATGACGGGCAAATGGGAGCCGGAAAAATACAAGGACGACTACAAGGAAGCACTGATGGATGTCATCGAGGAGAAAGTCGCGGCGGGCGGGAAGGAAGTGGCCGCTCCGAAGAAGAGCAAGGGGGTGAAGGCCACCAATGTCATTGATCTCGTTTCTATCCTGCAACGAAGCATTGACCAACATGGCAGCCAACGCGCCAAAAAAACCGCGAAGCCCAAGCCGAAGCGCAAAGCAGCCTAAGTCTGCGGGACTTTCCACTTATCGCAGCAAGCGCGACTTTCGCGCGACGAGTGAGCCGGAGGGCGTCGTGGAGAAGAAGGGCGGAGCGAGGTTTGTCGTGCAAAAACATGCGGCGTCGCGGCTGCATTACGACTTCCGGCTGGAGGCCGAGGGCGTGCTGAAATCGTGGGCTGTCCCGAAGGAGATTCCGCTGCGCGCCGGGGAAAAGGCGCTGGCGGTGATGGTGGAGGATCACCCGGTGGAATATGGGAAGTTTGAGGGGACGATTCCGAAGGGACAATATGGCGGGGGGACGGTGATGCTGTGGGATCACGGGACTTACCGCTCGGACTCGGGAGATGCCGCGGCGGCGATCCGCGCGGGCAAGATTCATCTGCACCTGACCGGGAAAAAATTGCGCGGCGAGTGGGCGCTGGTGCGGATGCACGGGGAGGAAAAACAGTGGCTGCTGATCAAAGCGGGGGACAGCGTTCGTCCGGTGAAGAAGGAATGGGATCTGTCGGCGCACTCCGGGCGGACGATGGACGAGATCGGCGCGACAGAGAAAGTGTGGAATTCGCAACGGATAAGTCTGCCGAAATTTGTCGAGCCGATGAAGGCGAAGGCTGCGGCGACTTTGCCAAAAGGCGAGGAATGGCTCTACGAATTGAAGGTGGACGGCTACCGTTTTCTCGGTGCGAAGGCGGACGGCGAGGTGAAGCTCTGGTCGCGC
>JBBQJR010000194.1:0-6579 GCA_038326125.1 Chthoniobacterales bacterium | reverse complement strand
CGCCCTCGCATCGCGCAAATCATCGCGACGGCGCTGGAACGAGCGGGAAGATTTTCGCCGCGACGACCTTTGCCATGGCATCGTGGCCGCGCGCGTTCAGGTGCGCGGTGTCCATGAAAAGCGGCGCGAAATCCGTGGACGGGAGCGCTTCCTTCATCGAGAGCACATCCACGCCGGGCGCGGCGAGTGAGCGTGCGAGAACGTCGAGTCCGCTGTCGTCGAGCGTGGCTTGTGGTCCGCTGCCGCGCAGGCGGACTTGCGTGACGAGCAGCATGGGCACTCCAGCCTTGCGGCACGCGGCGATGTCCTCGGCGAGAAAATTGCGCACGCGTTCCTGCCATGCGCGGATCTGTTTTTCGTCGGTCATGGCGATGATCTTTGCGCCGGCGTCGTTCACGCCTTGCTGCGCGCGGATTTTTTCCGGGAGCAGCGACCAAAAGACGCTCTCGGTTTTCACCTCGTGGAGGCGGCGTACGAGCAGGCTTTTCATCAGCAGGTTTTTCGGATGCCAGCCTTGGAAGTCCTGGCTGCGCTGCCACTCGCGCTCGTCCTCGTATTCGTTGGAGTTGTTCACGTGGCGGATGATGAGGCTCGGCTGATACTTCAGCGCTTGCGTGAGCACGACGTGGCAGCGATGCGCGCCGTAGCCGGGAAGGCAGAGATTCCAGCCCTCGGCGGCGATGCCGCGCGCGCGCAGCAATTCCGCGAGCCGCGTCGAATACGTCTCCGCGAGCGATGGCCCGCGCGGGACGGAATCGCCGACGACCAGGATGCGGAAGGTGCCCGCTGGTTTTTGCTGCGCGTAGTGCTGCGGGAAAAAGCGGCGGCCTCCTGCGCGCACGAGATCGAGCGAGCCGTCGGATTTTTCCACGAAGCCAGCCGTCGGGTGGTAGCCGTAGTCGAAACGTCCCGATAGTCCGCGCGACCAGAAGACGCGCACGGCGATCTCGGAGATCACGAGCACGGCGATGACGAGCAGGAATGATCTGGCGAACGTCCGGCGCATCAGAGGCGTTGGAAAAAATCAGAGGTGTGCCCACGGAAGACACGGAAGGGCACGGAAATAGAGCGTGCTGTTTTGTGTCTTCCGTGTTTTTCGTGGAATCCATTTTCCCGTCTCCCCACACGCGGGATTTTTTTCGCACTCTGAGACTTCGGCGGACAGTCGGCGTGCAAGGATTTCGCGGATGATTGACCACGGATGACACGGATAGCTCGGATGGGAGAAGAGGGGATGGCGCTCCTCTGGAAACCATCCGTGCCATCCGTGTCATCCGTGGTTAAAAAATCAGCGTCATCCATGTTTTTTCTTCAGAGGTCGCAGATTTTCAGAATTGGAAGTAGATGAATTCGACCTCGCCGCTCGTGCTCGACGCGACCGCGAGGAACATGAGCACGTAGATCACGCCGCGCGCGGGCCACGGCCATTTGTCGTTGTCAGACTCGTCGCCCGCATGGCGCGCGGCAAATTGCAGCAGTGCGAGCGGCAGCGCGTGGATGGCGAACCACAGCGCGGGCTTCAGCCAGTCCACGGCGACATTCAGCACGGGCGTCGCGAGCGCCTCGCCGATCGCGGGTTTTGACCAGCCGATGCCGCTCGTGCCCTGCCAGTGCGCGAATGCGGCGAACCAATCGCCGAGTCGCGCGAGCGAACCGCAGCGGAAAATCGCCCAGCCGATGAGTGTGAGCGTGAACATCACGCCGGTGCCGAGCGGCACGCGCCAGCCGCTTTTCGCCGACTCCAGCGCGTGCAGCGGAGGCACGAGGCGATAGATGATCAGCAGCGCGCCGTGATACGCGCCCCACAGGATGAACGTCCAATTTGCCCCGTGCCACAGCCCGGCGAGAACCATCGTGAGGCCGAGATTGCGCAGCGTGGCGAAGGTGCCGCCACGATTTCCGCCGAGCGGAATATAGACGTAGTCGCGGAACCACGCCGACAGCGTGATGTGCCAGCGCCGCCAGAAATCCGACGGGCCTTGCGCGAAGTAGGGCAGGCGGAAATTGTGATTCAGCCGGAAGCCGAGGAGTTGTGCAGAGCCGCGCGCGATGTCGGTGTAGCCGGAGAAGTCGCCGTAAATCTGCACCGCAAACGCGAGCACGCCGAGCAGCGCCCACGGGCCGTTCAGCGGGGTATCGGCGGCGAAGGCGTAGTTTGCGAGCAGCGCGCAGTTGTCGCCGACGAAGACCTTTTTGAAAAAGCCGAACAGCAGCAGGCGTCCGCCGCGCTGGAACGCCGCGGGATCCCATTCGCGCGGCGTCTGAAACTGCGGAAGCATTTGGTGCGCGCGCTCGATCGGGCCAGCGACGAGCTGCGGGAAAAAAGCGAGGAACGCGGCGAAGAGCGGGAAGTCGGCGACGGCCTTCGTGCCGCAATTTGCGACGCCAGTTTCTCCGCGGACTGGGGCGTGATTTTCTCCGCTGCGGTACACATCGATCGTGTAGCTCATCGCCTGGAACGTGTAGAACGAGATGCCCACCGGCAGCAGGATGTGCGGCAGCGTCCAGCCGGTTTTCCACCCGAGCGCATCGAGCGCATGGACGAGCGAACTCGCGAAGAAATTGAAGTATTTGAAAAAGCCGAGCACGACGAGATTCGAGCCGAGGCTGAGGATCAGAAACGCCTTTTTCTGCCGCTGCTCCGGCACGCGCCACAGCATCGTGTAGAGCGCGCAGAACAGCACCGGCAGTGCGATCACCGGCGCGAGATGCTGCCACGCGATGTCGTGATTTTGGATGCGCGCAACTTTGCAAAAAAGCATCCACAGCGCGGGGAGCGAGGTCATCGCGGCGATCTGCCTCAGCGCGATGCGGCGCTTTTCCATCGCGAGCGCGGCGTAGAAATCCACCACCGTCGTCGTGAAATGCAGTGCGAGAAAACGCGCATCCCACGCGCCGTAAAAAAAGTAGCTCGCACCGAGCAGCAGCCAGATGCGCCCGCGCCACGGCAGCTGCCAGTACAGCGCGAAGACGCCGAGGAGGAGCGCTGCGAATTGCCACGAGGTGAAGGACATCGTCGCCGCGATGTAGCCGCGCTTGCCGAAGCGCGGGCAAACTTTTTCGCCGGCCTTTTGCCGCGCGCGGGGCCCGCGCTTTCTCGGGCGACTTTATGGAGCCGAGGTCGGCGGCTTCGCGTAAAAGCGCACGTAGTCCACGATGAATTTCACCTTGCTCGTCGCGCGGTCCCCGTAGCCCCCCGCGGGGATGGACGACGACCACAGCTTGTCCGAAACTTCCGTGCTCAGGATGATGAATTGCGGGCGCAGCGAGATCGGGCCGGGCGTTTCCCAGAGCATTTTTCCATCGATGAAAAAGCGGTAGCCGGCCGCGCTCCACTCGCAGCCGTACACGTGAAAACCGAGGTCGAGTCCCACGTCCGGCGTGAGGAAACCCGAGCCATTGCGATGCGCCGCGTAGCCGTCCCAGTGCAGCGTGAAATTCGCCTGGCCCGCCATTTTTCTGCCGTCCTGATCCCTCTCGCGATGCTCGACGAAATCAATCTCATTGCCCGAGGCGCCGACATTTCCGATGTGCGGGCCCATGTCCGGCAGCAGCATGAGATCGGAGATCGTCCAGAACGCCGACCACGTCGCCGGCGCGTCGTGCCACTCGATGCGCGCCTCGTAGTAGCCGAACGACGTCTCGAAAATTCCCTGCGTGCAGACCATGCCGGTGAAATGCTTCCCGCCTTCGGTGAAGGTCGTGATGGTCAGTTTTCCGTCGGCGACGCTCACCGCGTCGGGCGTGTTGATCGCGTCGCGCCGCACGCCGTTCAGCCACACTTTCCACTTTGTCTCATCGAGCTGCGAGCCGTCGAATTCATCGGCCCATTTCAACGTGTAGCCCGGCGGCGGCTCAGCGCAGATTTGAGCGGCGAGGAAAAGCAGCGCGAGGAGGAATCGCATCCCCGCGAGTGATGCGCGGCGGTGCGAGACGAGTCAACTCCCGCGCGAGAGCGCACCGTCCCGATGGGAATTTGGAAGCCATGAATCCAGGAAGTTCAGGCAAAGCATGCGCGGAGAATTCGGCGGCGTTCGATTCGTTCGGCCCAGCTTCATGGCTTCATGACTTCCAAATTCAAACTGCTCCCGATGCCATCGTGATTCAGAAAACGCCGATGGCTCTCGCCTCGTTGCCTGCAAAATTTCCATTTGTGGCTCAATGGAACGACGGCACAAAAGGCACGAAGCGGGATCGCTCGGATGGATTGCGCCTTGAAGGGCATCTCCTTCGTGTTCTTCGTGCCCTTTGTCGTGAAATCCAAATTGAGCCACGGCCAAATTTCCGCCTGCGTTTTTGCAAGCGCGGTTACACTTCGCTTCTTCCCGTCTATGAACCACGCGCGACTCGAATGAACGTCCACGGCAAACACTTTCGCACCCTCTGGCTCCGGCACGGCGATGATCGCGTCGTCGAAATCATTGATCAGCGAGCGCTGCCGCACCGCTTCGTCATCGAGCAGATTGACAGCGTGGAAAAAATGGCGGCGGCGATTTTGGAAATGCACGTCCGCGGCGCGGGGCTCATCGGCGCAGCCGCTGGCTATGGCATGTATCTCGCGACGCTCGCGATTTTTTCCAAAGCGCGCAGCCGCACCGCAGATGCTCGCCTCGCCGAAGCCGGCACACTTTTAAAATCCACGCGCCCCACCGCCGTGAATCTCGCGTGGGCCGTGGACCGCCAGCTCGCTGCCATCGCGCGCGGCTCCACTTCGCACGAGAAGATCGCCATCGCACGCGAGACTGCCGCTTTGATCGCTGACGAGGACGCCGCCGCGTGCCGCGCCATCGGCCAGCACGGGCTGCCGCTCATCCGCGCGATCAGCAAACGCAAAGCGGGCGCGCCGGTGAACGTCCTCACGCATTGCAACGCCGGCTGGCTCGCCTTCGTGGACCACGGCTCGGCCACCGCGCCCATCTACGCCGCGCACGATGCCGGCATCCCCGTCCACGTGTGGGTGGACGAGACGCGCCCGCGCAGCCAGGGCGCGAAGCTCACCGCGTGGGAACTCGGCCAGCACGGCGTCCCGCACACCATCATCGCCGACAACACCGGCGGCCACCTCATGCAGCACGGCATGGTGGACCTCTGCATCGTCGGCACCGACCGCACCACGCGCACCGGCGACGTCGCGAACAAAATCGGCACCTACCTGAAAGCCCTCGCCGCCCGCGACAACGGCGTCCCATTTTACGTCGCGCTGCCGTCCTCGTCGTTCGACTGGAAAATGCGCGACGGCCTGCGCGAAATCCCCATTGAGGAGCGCGGCTCCGAGGAGGTGAAATTCGCCGACGGCCTGCTCATCGGCCCCGGTGGCAAGCCGACGAAACGCCACGCCGAAGTCCTCGTCGCACCGCCCGACAGCCCCGCGGCGAACTACGGCTTCGACGTCACGCCCGCCCGACTCGTCACCGGCCTCATCACCGAACGCGGCCGCTGCCGTGCGACGGAAAAAGCGATCCTCGCGGTCTTCCCCGAGCACGCCAGCGCTTGCGCCCGTCGCTGAGCGCGGGCATCGTGGCATCATGCTCTCCGTGCTCGAAAGTCCCACATTCCGCGCGCGTGTCTCGCATATGAGCGTAGCGTCCTACCACGATCTCTGCGAGCGCGACCCGAGCGCCATCCGCACGGAACTCATCAGAGGCATCATCGTCGAAAAAATGAGTAAGTCCCCCCTTCACGGCACCATCGCCTCACTCATTCAGGATTTGGCCACACCGCAGTTGCCCGCAGGTGTTCTGCTGCGGCGTGAGGAACCGTTGACCCTGCGCGATTCCGAACCGGAACCGGATCTCGCCATCGTCACCGGCGCGCGACGCGACTACCTCCGCGCGCATCCGAAAACTGCGTTGCTTGCCGTCGAAGTCGCCGTCACCAGTCCCAACGATGACCGCGCGCTCGCCGAGATTTACGCGGAGGCCGGCGTGGGCGAATACTGGGTCGTGCTGCCAAAGGAGCGCGCCATCGAAGTCTTCCGCCAGCCCGAGGGACTCGCCTACCGCGAGGTGCGCCGTTACGAATTCGCGGAAGAACTCGTGTGCAGCACCGTGCCCGGCGTGAAGTTCGCGCTCTCGGAACCCTTCGCAGGCATCGCACCGGCGGGCGCATAGCCGTCGCGCGAAAGTGATTCATGGCCCGGAGGACCAGCGGAAATTAGCCGGTGGTCGAGCGAGCACAGCGAGCGAACACCACTGGATCGCGGTTGAAAAAAACAACCGCCACGGAGGTGGCGGCGGAAATCTTGTGCGCGCGTTTTCCCGCGCCCCATCCGGAGCGCATTCCATTTTATTTCGGCGATCCGGTGCTGTTCGCTTCGCTGCGTAATACGCGGCTTCGCTCGACCACCGGCTAATTTCCGTGACGCCTCCCGCGTCGGGAAAGACGCGGCATTCTACAGTAACATCCAACTCCTAACTTCTAACTCCTAACGTCTGACTCCTAGGGAACCGCTGAACAAAGCCGCTCATTGACACGATTCGGAGTTACCCGGTTTTTTTTGTGGGATGGAGCGGGCGCGGCAGGAGAAGTGGAGTTGGTTTCGGTTCGGATATCGACGAGTGTTTGCCTTGCTTTGCTCGT
>JBBQJR010000193.1:0-6653 GCA_038326125.1 Chthoniobacterales bacterium | reverse complement strand
GGAATGGCGATCACGATTGATATCGGCGAGCAGAAGAACATCCACCCGGCGAACAAGCAGGAGGTCGGCGGCGGCTGTCGCTGTGGGCGCTGAGTTCGGTGTATGGAAAAAAAGTCGAGAGCGCGTCAGGCCCGCTGCCTGCGGGGCACGAGGTGAAGGATAACACGATTGTGCTGAAATTTTCGCACGCCGACGGCGGACTCGCGGCGAAGAGCGGCGATCTGCACGGCTTCATGATCGCGGGCGAGGACAAGCAGTGGAAGCCGGCGGCCACGCAGATCGTCGGCGACACGGTGATCGTCTGCAGCCCCGAAATCGCGAAGCCCGTCGCCGTGCGCTACGCATGGCAGGACTGGCCGGAGTGCAATCTCATCAACGGCGCCGGCCTGCCCGCGTCGCCGTTCCGCACGGATGAATGGAAGTGAGCAGCGCGTTCAGGATGATGCCGGGCTTGCGTTGCTCGCATTTGCGCCTTGGATGAGACCCATGCAAACGATGACGCCGACCAAAGCCCGCGCGAATCTTTCCTCGCTTTTGCAGCAGGCGCTCGATGGGAAGGAGATCGGAATCGTGTGCAATGGCCGGATCGTGGCGCTCCGTCCGGTCGAGGTCACGGCGACGGATTATGCCCGGATGGAATATGGCCTCGCTGAGGATGAGATTTCCACGGTCGCCTCGAACCTTCATGCCAAAGCGAAGAAAGCCATCAAGATCGGGAAAGCCCGCACCTTCACCGGAGACATCGAGGCCGCGATTAGAGGTTAAGCGCGATCCCGGCTTGCTGGCTGCGCTGCGCGATTTCTCGAAACCGGAGCAGAAAGAGATCGGTGACCTGATCGAGGCGGTGCGCGAGTCCTTCGGCAATCCTCATGCGCATCGCGGAACGGGCATCCGCGTCAGCACCGCTTCGGCCACGAGAACAACCCTGCGTGGCTGCCGGACGATCCGGACATCGGCCTGCCGCTCGAGTTGTTCGATCTGAAGGCCGACATTTCCGAGTCGCGCAACCTCGCCGGAGACATGCCGGACCTCGTCGAGAAACTCACGAAGGGCCACGACGCATGGAACGCCGAAATGATCGCGCCGAAGTGGGAGAGCCCGCGGCCGAGTGCATCGAAAGCGGCAGGCACTCGGCGGGAATGAGGCCTTGCTTCGATGCCCGCGGAGAGCCCATCCAACGACCGCCGAAATTCACATCACGGAAACACCGGTCCTGACGAGAGCCACAGTCTGACTCCTTGGCGCATTCTCACTGGCACCGGTTCCCAGTCGTGATTCTGATGCTTTAATACAGCGCGCGTAGTATGAAAGGAACAGGCGGAGCCAATCGGAGATTGGCCACAGGAGGCGGTGCTGATGGATCCCGACCATGCAGTGAGAGGCAGCCGTTTTCAACGAGAGGCTGCGAGTTCCGCCAGTCTTTTGAGCGGCAGTGCGTCCACCTGCATTTTCAGTTCGGCAACGTTCATGGCCGCTGAATTTTTCGCAAAACGGCAAAGGCAGTCGGCTTCCAACCCGCCCTACTTTTGCACCGCGCGCAGCAGCACTTCACCGACTTGCAGGCCGAGCGCTTTTTCCGCGACGTGCAGGAAACTGGTGCCGGGATCGGTGAGCGCGATTTGCAGTTTGCCGGTCGCTCGGCGCGGGGCGGCGAGGTGGTGCTCGCGGAGGGCGGCGCGCACGGCGAGCGCAGTGTTTTGCGCGGAGTCCACGAGGGTGACTTTTGCACCGGCGATGCGCTGGATGGCGGTGCGCAGCAGCGGGTAGTGCGTGCAGCCGAGGACGAGCGTGTCCACTCCGGCACGCAGCAATTTTTCCAAATAGCGCGCGATGATCGAGTCGGTGACCGGATCCTCTAGCCAGCCTTCCTCGATAAGTGGGACGAGCAGCGGACACGCTTCGGTGAAGACTTTTACGCTGGCATCAAGATCGCCAATCGCGCGCTCGTAGGCGCGGCTCGCGATGGTCGCGCGCGTGCCGATGACTCCGACTTTTCCCGATTGCGTCGCCTTCACCGCGGCTTGCGCGCCGGGCTCGATCACGCCTGTCACGGGCACGCGCAAAGTTTCCTGCAAATGCGGAACGCCGAGGGCGCTCGCAGTGTTGCACGCGACGACGATGAGCTTCGCGCGCTCGGCGAGGAGCAGGCCGGTGAGTTCCTGGCTGTAGCGCTCGATGGTCGCCTGGCTCTTGCCGCCGTACGGCACGCGCGCGGTGTCGCCGATGTAAAAAATACTTTCGGCGGGCAATAGCTTGCGCAACTCGGCGACCACCGTGAGCCCGCCGATGCCGGAGTCGAACACGCCGATCGGACGCGGGGCTTCGGCGGGTGTGGGTTTGCGAGCAGCGGTTTTTTTCACGGAAAAATGGAGCGCGATGAGAGTCGCCGGCCATGCGTGTGGCAAGCCCGGCGGGAGGAGTGTCGCCGCCTTCAGCGCCACGCCGCGCACGTCCAAATTACCGCTTTTCGTCCGCTCTCAGTTCCCCGCGGGCGGCTCGATCGGTTCCGCTTTTTCGGGCTTGGGTGTCTCGCGCTTCACCGTTTTGTCCGCAGGCGCGCGCTCGGTTTTCACATCGTCCTCCGTGTGCGAGACGACGGGCATCTGCGCCTGCTGCTGCGTCCCGACGGCGCGGCGGTAATTGTCCACCGCCTGCAGAATCGCCTGCGCGAGAAGCTGGAGGTAGCCGGCGGTGGCGATCAGTTTGGCGTCGTACGGATTCGTCTGGAAGCCGCCCTCGATGAGCACGCCGGGAATCGTGATGTCGCGGATGACGACGAAGCGCGCACGCTTCAGCCCGCGGTCGAACATCTTGGTTTTCACCACGAGCGCAGCGTGCGTGGCGGTCGCGAGCGCGATGTTTTCGGCGTCGCGCGCGTTGCCGCGGCACTCGTTGAGATCGGAGACGCGCGGGCCGTCGGACATCATCGAGGGCACGCCGCGCGGCGCGAGCGTGAACGCCTCCACGCCGGTGCCATAGCCGCCCGCATTAAAATGCACGGCGATGAAAATCGCGCGCTTGTGCTGGCTCGCGATGCGCGCGCGCTCGTCCAGCGTAATGAAGGTGTCATCGGATCGCGTGAGCACGACTTTCAATCCCGACGCCTGCAGCAGCGCCTTCGCCCGCTGCACGACGTCGAGCGCGAACGCCTTCTCCGCGCCGTAAACGCTCATCGCACCGGCGTCGTGCCCGCCATGCCCGGCATCGAGCACCACGGTGTCGATCGGCTCGGCGCTCTTGATGCGGCTCGGGCGCATGACTGGCTCGATCAGCTTCACGAGATCCATGCGCGAGATGCACACTTTGCCGTCACGCTCGATCGCGGGATAGCTGAGGATGAATTTGAGGTTGTTGATGAAAAAATCCGGTGACCCGACGATCGCGCGAACGCTGCGGACGCCGGACGTCGCGGAGGCTTCCTTGTCCTTCCGGCGCACCGCGCTGAGGCTGTAAAATTCGGCGATGTTATCCATCGTCAGATAGTCGCGCCCGTCCACTTTCACCACGGTCCAATCCTGCGCGCCAAACGCCGGCACGAGGCCGAGCAGGGCGAGGAGCAGGATGAGGAGGCGAGGCATGAGCGGTAAAAAAATGGCGTAATACTCTGATCCGAGCGCAGCCGCCGTGCCAATGCCGAAAGGTGCGCCGCAGTGGAGCCAGCAGCGGGATTCGAACCCGCGACCTTTCGATTACAAATCGAGCGCTCTACCAACTGAGCTATACTGGCATGGCTGCACGGCGAACGTGGGTGCGGAAACTATCCGGCCACCCGTCGCGATCAAGCACGACATCTGCTTTTCAGATTTGAGAATCATGGCATCGCCCAACCCACAACTCATCCCGCTCCCGAGCGCGGCCCCGGAGCGCACGCTGCGCTTTCCTTCGCAACGCGGCACCGCGACAACATCCTCCGGTTCCGGCGACGAAATCACCCAGGACCTCGAAATCACCAACATCCTCCTCCTCGACGACGACCTCGAACTCGCGGACACGCTCAAGCAATTGCTCGAGACGCGCAACTTTGTCGTGACCACCGCGCGCAACGGCGTCGAGGGATTGCGCGAGGCGATGGGCATGGATTTCGACGTGATCATTTGCGACATGATGATGCCGACGATGCCCGGCGACATGTTTTACCTCGCGGTGCAAAAGGTGAAGCCGCACCTCTGCGCGCGGTTTCTTTTCGTCACGGGCAATGGCGACGATCCGCGCACGAATGACTTTCTCCAGCGCGCCGATGGCCTCGTAATTTTCAAGCCCGTGCCGAGCGACGAACTGCTGCAGATGATCTCGCTCGTGCTCCAGCGCAACGCGCGGACGACGCGCTGAAAATCACTCCACCGCGTGCTCGCTGAGATGCCGTTCGGCATCGAGCGCCGCGGCGCAACCCTGCCCGGCCGCGGTGACGGCTTGCCGATAGCGGTGGTCGGACACATCGCCCGCCGCAAAAACTCCTCCCACATTCGTCGCCGTCGTGCCACCTTGCTGCAGCAGGTAGCCGTTCTCGTCCATGTTGAGAGCGCCTTTGAAGGCCTTCGTGTTTGGCGTGTGACCGATCGCGACGAAGACGCATTTCACCTCCGTCTCGCGCTCCGCGTTCGTCTGCAAATCGCGCAGCTTCACCCCGCGCATCTCGCCCTCCGCGTCCGTGAGATATTCCGCAATCGTGCTGTTCCAGATCGGCTCGATTTTCGGATTCGCCAGCGTGCGGTCGGCCATGATTTTCGACGCGCGCAGCGAATCGCGCCGATGGATGAGGTACACTTTCGAGGCAAAGCGCGTGAGGAAAGTCGCCTCCTCGCACGCGCTGTCGCCGCCGCCGACGACGCACACCGGCACGTTGCGGTAAAAGGCGCCGTCGCACGTCGCGCATGAGGTGAGTCCGTGCCCGACGAGTTCACGCTCGCGGTCAATGCCGAGCCACTTTGCGCTCGCGCCGCTCGCGACGATCAGCGTCCGCGTGTCGATCCATTTTCCCTCGATTTGGATGCTCACATGGCCCTCCGCTGGCCGCAGTCCCGTGCATTCCGCGTACTGGAAACGCGCGCCGAAACGCTCCGCCTGCGCCTTCATGTTCATCACGAGTTCCGGTCCCATGATGCCTTCCTTGAAGCCGGGAAAATTTTCCACCATCGTCGTGGTTGAGAGCTGTCCGCCAGGCTCGTGGCCTTCGAAGACGAGCGGCGAAAGATTGGCGCGAGCGGCATAAATTGCGGCCGTGAGCCCGGCGCAGCCGGTGCCGAGGATGATGACTTTTTCCATAAGGGCCGCAGAGCAAACAGCGCGACTTCGCGCCGTGCAAGCGCACACCGTGATTGATCGTTGAATCGAACCGCACGCGCAGCGGATGCTCGCGCGATGCCCCTGCCCGCACCTTCCCCGCTCGCCGCGCTGCCGACTGTCGCGCTCGGTTGCACCGGCCTGCATTTTCCGGCGGATGCGCTGCGCGAGGCGCGCGAAAATGGGATCGCACCGGTGCTGATGCATCATCTCACCGGCGAGGACGGCAGTGCGGACGACGGCCCGCGCGAGTTGCTCGCGACCACGGCGGCAGCGCTGGAAAAATCCGGCCACTCGACCGCGTGGGGCGCGGGATGCGCGGTGCGTTCGAGCGCGGAGGCGGCGGCATTTGCGACCGCGGGTTTCACGTGGTTTGCCTTCGATCTTCACAGCCTGCCCGACACCCGCGCGGACTCGATGTCGCTCGGCGAACTCGACTCCGCCATCGTCGCGCTCGAGGACGCAGGCTGGCTCGCGCACGGCTGGCACGCCCAATATCTCGACCGCGAATGGCCGCTGAGTTCGGGCCGAGTACTCCGGATCGCAGACGAAGCGCTCGGGCGCACCGCCGTGAAATTCGCCCGCGCACTCGCGGAGGCGGCGCAGTGGCAGCAGACCATCCGCACGCTGTGGAGTGGCCGCGGCACCGCACCGGACATTGAGTTGAACTTCGCCGGCCGGCGCGAGGCTTGGAGCACGGAGGAGTTTCTTTTTCTCACACTGGAAACGGCGCGCTCCGGCCTCGCGCCCGCGTGCATCTCGCCGTCGCTCGGCGCGGCGTGGCAGCCGGGCGCGGATTTTGATGGCGATCAAAATGTTCTCACTGCGATCCTCGCACTCGCGGGTGAAATCGCCGCCCTCGCCGGCCCGCTGAAAGTCGGTCTCCGCCACGCAGCGGGGAAATCGTGCGCCCACGAGCTCGTCTCACGCGCGCTCGGTCCGCGCGCCCATTTGAATTTCGAGGAGGACGCGTGGCTCGCCACGCTCGAAAGCCTCGCGCGACACCAGTCGGAAATATTTCGCCGCTGGCTCACCATCGCGCAGGAACTCTTTCCATTCGCCGCGCTCGATGCACCGCTCGCGATTTCCGAGGACGACATCCGCGTGCTACCGCAAGTGGACGACGCGGATTTGCCCGCGACTTTTCTCGCTGACATCCGCGGACGCCAGCTCCTGCTCTCGACTTTTCCCGACGTGCTACGCAGCGATCGCACGCTGCGCGCGGCGGTCAGTGCGGGACTGCAATCTCGATGAGCCCGAAGCCCCCCGCCTTCCGGCGCTGAAGAATGTTCACCTTGTCGGTCTTCGCGTTCACGAAGACGACGAAGGGCCGGTTCGCCGCCATCTCGAGCTGAATGATCGCCTCGTCCACA
>JBBQJR010000192.1:0-6702 GCA_038326125.1 Chthoniobacterales bacterium | reverse complement strand
CGCCCCACTACGACAGGCGGGACGCCTGTCCCACTACGCCTCTGCGACCCATCGCTGCAGGGTCGCCATGCAGATGCGGCTCGCGGGCTCGGCGTTTGCGGAAAAACTGTAGCCTGCGGGCAGATGCTGGATTTCGTCGTCGAGCGGCACGCTGCGCCAGTGTGTTTCGAGCGCGATCCAGCCGTGGTAGCCGCGCGCTTTCAAGTCGCTTAGATGCGCGGGGAAATCGAGCGCGCCCTTGCCGAGTTCCACGCACTTCAGCGCGGGCTTCGTGCCTTCGCGCGCCGCGTCCTTCACATGGACGTGGATCACATGCTCCGCGACCGCCGCGTAATCGTCGCGGATCGGATCGTTCGTGCCCTCCAAGTAGATGCAGTTGCACGGATCCCACACGACGCCGAACTGCGGCGACAGCGGCAGATGCCGCCAAAATTCCGCCGTCTCCGCGCCGTTGCCCACGACACAGCTCGCCTCATTTTCGATCCCGATGCGAATGTTCGTGCCACGCACCACGTCGAGCAGCTTGGGAAAATGCGACGCGGCGCGCTTCAGATCATCGCTCGTCGCCGGGTGCGAACGGCGCAGGAAGGCAAACACCCGCACGATGTCCGTGCCGAGAATTTGCGCGGCTTCGACCGAGCGTTTGAACAGCTCGACATGCGCCGCGATTTCGTCCGGCGCATCGAGGTTGCATTTGAAAACCGGCGAGGCGGCACCCGCGATCGCGAGTCCCGCATCGCGCGATTTTTTCGCGATGAGCGTGAGATCGTCGCGCGTGAGATCCTTGAACGCGCGACCGAACAGGCTGCGGACTTCGATGCCGTCGAGTTGGAACTCGGCGGCGAAGCGCAGTACGTCGTCGAGTTCCTGCGAGACTTCGTCGGTGAGGATGGCGAGTTTGCACCAGCGGGTCATGAGCGTGGGTGTGGTTGTCGGGGTTGGTGTGCTTTGGAACTGTGACTGGTGACTAGTGAATGGTGATCGGTAAAGCGCATCCAGCGCAAACGCGCGACCGCGAATCAAGGGGCGAGCTACCAGTCACTATTCACCAATCACCAGTCACATTCCCTCCTACTTCCCGATGCACCAGAGATGCTTGTGCGTGCGGAGGAAAAGCTGGCCGTCGCTCACGGCGAGCGAGCTGTTCGTGAGGCCGTCGCCGAGGGAATTCACCGCGAGTTGCTCGTATTTTTCCGTCGAGGCCTTGAAGACGACCACGTCGGAATTCTGCGTGACGGCGTAGATGCGGTCGCCGCTGCGCACGAGCGAACTCCACGTGTTCGCGCGGCCCGCGGGCGTCTGCATGCGCTCCTTCCAGAGGTCTTTGCCGGTCGTGAGTTCGATGCACTGGATCACGCCCGGCTCGCCGGTGAGCCATGCGATTCCATCACGCACGACGTTGCTCCCGATGCGCTGCGGATTTTTCTTTTCCTGCCAGAGTCTGGCCTTCTCGGTGATGTCCCCGCTGCCGGCGGCCTGCACGCCGATGCTGAAGCCGTTGTAGCCGCCAAAGGCAGCAAACACGGGCAACTCCATCTCCGTCACTTTCGCCCCGACGGGGAATTGTTTCATGGTCTTGCCGACGATCGGCTCGGCGTATGCGAGGGCATTGAGGCCGTTGCAGTGCCACAGTTCCTTCCCCGTCTTTGGGTCGAGGCTGAAAAGTGCGTCAGGCAGCGAGATGAGGAACTGCTCGTGTTTGCCGTCCGCCACGATGCGGCCGGTATTCCACGAACCAGTGAATCCTTTTTCTCCGCCCGAGCCTTCCTTCACCTCCGCCGCCGGCACCTCGAAACGCCACACTTCCTTCCCCGTGCGCTTGTCCACCGCGACGATGAAGCTGCGCTCGCCGGGGCCGAAATTCAGGATGCACAGGTCGCCGTGCAGCACGGGCGACGCGCCGTAACCCCAGATGTGTTTTTGCGCGCCGAGGTCCACGTGCCACTGCTCCTTGCCATCGAGCGACCAGCACCACAGGCCCGCGCTGCCAAACCACGCGACGATGCGCTCGCCATCCGTCGCGGGCGAACTGCTGCAATACGGATTCGTCTGATGCGTCACATCCTCGCCCGTCCACTCCGGCCCGGCCTGCCAGAGCGTGTGGCCGTCCTTGCGGTCGAGGCACATCAGCGTGCGCCGCGTGCCGACATTTTGCGTGAGGAAAATTTTCCCGTCCCACACGATGGACGTGCTGTTGCCGCGCTCGGGCAAATCGATCTTCCACTTCACGCGCTCGGTCGCGCTGAAGTGCAGCGGGAGATCCGTCTCCGGCGTCGCGCCATCGGCGGTCGGTCCGCGCCACGCCGGCCAGTTGCCCGCGAGCGCGGAGGAAAGTGACGCGATGAGTGCGAGGAGAACGGCGGGGTTGCGCATGATGCGGAAAAATAGCGCGCCGCATCCGCAGGGCGAGCCGCGAATGTCGGCTCGATCGTTTTAAGAAACGCCGTGGCCGCGGAACACAGGCATCCCTGCCTGTGCGGCCTGCGGGCTTCCAGCCTGCAGGCCGCCCGGCAGGCTGGAAGCCCGCCGTCCGCACAGGCTGGAAGCCTGTGTTCCGTCCGCTCCGCACGGCTGCGACATTTCGAAATCCGCTGTAGCGTGCAGGTCGTCCGGGAAGCTGCCTCGCGCGTTCCAAAGTGAACGCGCCGTTCGACGCAGTTACTTCGCGGCTTTTTTGACGCCCTTGACTCTGTCGTTCGCGGGATTGCGGATGTTCTCGGCCTTCGCCTTGCCGCCCTCCTCGGCGAAGACGACGATCACATGCTCGCCCGTTTTGAAATCGGCGAAGGTCGCCTTCGCGCGCTGGCCGAAAACGGTGCCTGGATAAATCGCGAACGTGCGCGCGCCCTTCGCGCTTTTCACCGTCACGCTCGCCTCGCTGATGGCAGTAATGTCGCCCTCGAAATCGTTCGGTCGCGCGAGCGCGGCGGGCTTTGCCGCGACCGGGAGTGCGGTCGCGAAAATGAGGACAAGTGCGGCGAACAGACGGGGGATGATTTTCATGCGCGGCACGCTGTCGCGCCGCCGTGGAGCGGGCAAGCCTGTGCGCGCTACAATTTCCGATCGGCCTGCGCGCTGCGGAGGTGGATCGTCTTGCAGTCGAGATCGTGGATGGCGCGGATGTAGCGCACGGTGCGGCTGCGCGAACGCATGAGGATGCTGTGCGTGATCGCCTTTCGGCCGACGAGCTTCACGCCGGGGAGCAGCGTGCTGTCGCTGATCCCGGTCGCGCAGAAAATGCAGCTTTCGCCCCAGATCAATTCCTTGCAGCGATAAACGCGGCTCACCTCCGCCTCGCCGACGGCGGCGACCGCGGCGGCGCGCTCGGCGTCGTCGCGCGGCTTCATGCGGAGGAGCATTTCGCCGCCGAGCGCGTTCAGCGCGGCGGCGGTGAGGATGCCCTCGGGCGAGCCGCCGATGCCGTAGTACAGATCCACGTCGCCATCGGTGAGCGAGGGCGAGACGGCAGCGGTGATGTCGCCATCGGTGATCAGCCGCAGCGCTGCGCCCGCCTTGCGCACGGCGGCGATGAAGGCGTTGTGGCGATCCCGTTTGAGAGTCATGACGACGAGTTCGCTCACGCGTTTTCCGAGCGCTTCGGCGACGCGGCCGAGGGTCTGCGAAATGGGATCGTCGAGCGACATTTGCGGCATGCCCTCCGCGATGGCGCGCACCACGTCCGGCCCGTAGGCGAGTTTCTCGGAGTAAAAAGTCGGGAGGTTCCGCATGACGTGCGGGCTGCCTGCGGTCGCCTCGCTCGCGGCCATCACGGAGATGCTATTCGGCAAGCCGGAGGCGATGTTCGACGTGCCGTCGATCGGATCGAGCGCGATCTCAAAACGCGGCGAACCCGGCCGCCAGGTGCCGAGATGATCGCCGAGAAAAATGCCGGGCGCGTTGTCCTTTTGCCCCTCGCCGATGACGACGTCGCCGCAGATGTCCACCAGATCGAACACGCCGTAGATCGCATCGCAGGCCGCGCCGTCCGCGAGCTCCTTTTCGCCGCGCCCGAGCCACGGGACGGAATTCAGCGCGGCATTTTCGGTGGCGCGCACGAACTCGAATTCGATCGTGCGCTCGGGGTCCATGGCTGTGAGGGAATTCATCCGCGCGCAGCCTCGCGGATTCCGGCGGCGCACGTCAATCCCGCGGGTTCTTCGTGCAAAGCAAACCGCCCCGCCGGCCTTGCGACCGGCGGGGCGGGGTTGCTCGTGCTGAACAGAGTTTCAGTTGTTCGCCGCGATGGCCGCGATGTCTTCGGCATCGAGCTTCGAGGAGAGCAGGTGCTCGATCGGGTGCTCGCGCTTGCGGAGTGCGCGGCGGAGTTTTGCCAGCGCGATGTTCTGAAGCTGGCGGATGCGCTCGCGCGTGACGCCGAATTTCTGGCCGACTTCCTCAAGCGTGCGGGCCTTGCCGCCGTCGAGGCCGAAGCGCGAATTGATGATTTTGCGCTCGCGGGCGTCGAGGACGCCGAGCAGGTCGGTGAGTTCCTCCTGCATGTTTTTGTCCGACAGATTTTCCGCGGGATCGACCGCCGCATCGTCGCCCACGAGTTCGCCAAATTCCGTTCCGTCGTCATCATTCATCGGCGCATCGAGGGACGCGGGACGGATGCTGACGGTGCGAAGCTGCGAGAGTTTCGCGGCAGAAATGCCGACTTCCTCGGCGAGTTCATCGTCCGTGGGTTCGCGACCGAGTTCTTCGCTCATCGCCATCGCGAGGCGCTTCACCTTCGCGATTTTATCCACGAGGTGGACGGGCAGGCGGATGGTCTTGGACTGGTTGGCCAGGGCGCGCTTGATGGACTGTTTGATCCACCACGCGGCGTACGTGGAAAGTTTGCCGCCCTTCGCAGGGTCGAAGCGCTCGACAGCCTTCATCAGGCCGATGTTGCCCTCAGAAACGAGGTCGAGCAGAGGCAGGCCGAGATTCCCGTAGTCGTGGGCGATTTTGACGACGAGGCGCAGGTTGGCCTTGATCATCAAGGCGCGGGCTTTCATGTCGCCGCGCTGGATTTTCGCGGCGAGGTCAATTTCTTCCTGAATCGTCAGGAGAGGCGTCTGGCCAATCTCACGGAGATAAATTTTGAAACCAGAATCGGAGTCGTCGTATTTTGCCATTGGGATAACCTGTGCTTTCTTTCGTTAGGCTGAGCAGCTTTCGTGCAGTTGTAATTCGGGAGCGGATCCCGCATCGGATGCAGCAATCAGCCGCGGGTGTAATTGCAATGTATGGACGCAAGCCCGGATTTTTTGTTCAAGGAGGTTGGGGAAATGTTTTATCACACGTCGTCGGTAGTTAATCGGATTAAACGTCAGTTGGCGGCGATTGGATGCGTCGCCGGCGGTTTTTGTTCAACTCCGTTAGGTCGTTAAGCAATTATTCATCTGTGCCATTTCTCCGTTTGATCGGCTGAAAATCGGAAAGCCGGTTCCGAGAGATTCGGCTGGAGACCGCCAGCGGCTCCCGCGGATTCTTTTTCTCCTGCATGACGTTCAATTCTCGAGGGCGCGAACCGATTTCGAACATCATCTTCCTCGGAATTGTTGCGCTCGGTTTCGGCTGCAAACCGAGCGCGCGATCCGCGCTTCCAGCTGCCGGGCGTCTGCGCGCAACTCGGGGGAAAAACAGCCGCAAGCCGCTGTTTCGTCCAGCGCCTGCACCAGACCCCGAGCCACCTCGGGATGTGCCGAGGGCGCGATTAAAAAATTCTCAGAGATTCATGTTTTCATCTGCATCGGTGCCGCCGATTGTGGCTTGGCAAAATCGCATCAGCCCGCCAGCCAGGAGCGTAGCCTCGCGAGAAGCGCCACCGCATTCAGGCCAGCGAGGATGACGAGCGGCTTCAGCGAGCGCGTGCCCATGCCGGAAAGAACCGATTTTTCCCGCATGGCAAAAGCCATCAGCCACGGTCCGATGAACCACGCCGGCCAATGCATCCACGGGATGCCGGACTGCCAGATCCACCAGCCGCGAAGAAAGCGCGCCGGCCATTCGAGGTTCAGCATCGTGAGCAACACAAGCACCGCGGACCCGAAGGCCACCGCCGCATGGCTCGCCCGCGGCTGCAGCCGCAGCACGATCTCCCGCGCGCTCAACACCAGCGCGGGCCAGAGCAGCAGCCAGCCGAGCGTCACGCCGAGGCGCTTCGGGCCGAGGGTTTCGCCAAAGTAGAGCCGTCCGAAAGGCAGACCCGTGCGCGCATTCAGCATTCCGAGCACGAGCGCGCCACCGGCGGAAAATGCGAGCCAGGCCCGGGTCGTGCCGAGCCCGTGCGCGCGCGTGAGCACGAGGTGCAGATTCATGATCGCGAGCACGAGCCAGATCACGTCGGCGTAGTTTGCGAGCAGCCGGGTCGCGCTGCGCAGATCCGCATTTGGCGGAGGTGGACCCCCTTCCACAAAGCCGAGTGCGGTGGCTCCGACTGGCAAAATCCACACCACCGCAAGCCACGCCGTCCACACCAGAAATACGCCCCACAACACCGCGACGAGCGGCTCCAGCGAACGGGCGACGAGGGAACGGGACATCCCGCGACCGTGCCGGATCGCGCGGCAGGGCGCAAAATGATAGTTGCCGCGTTCGGCATCGGCGTTTAAAAGGAAGGTCTAATGACTTTCAAAGAGTTCGGCCTGTCCGAAGCGGTCGTGCGCGGAGTCGAAGCCAAGGGCTACCTCAACGCCACCCCAATCCAAGAGCAGG
>JBBQJR010000191.1:0-6713 GCA_038326125.1 Chthoniobacterales bacterium | reverse complement strand
GACATGGGCCGGAAGTGTCTGCTCGCGCGAAAATTCATCGAAGCTGGCGTGCGCTTCGTGGAAATTTCGCATGGAAATTGGGATCAGCATTTCAACCTCAGCAACGCGCTGCAGGCGAACTGCTCGGCGGTGGATCAGCCGATCGCGGGCCTGCTCACGGACCTTAAACAACGCGGACTTTTGAAGGACACGCTCGTCGTCTGGAGCGGCGAATTCGGTCGGACACCGCACGCGCAGGGCGGCGACGGGCGCGACCACAACAACAAGGGGTTCACGCTCTGGATGGCCGGCGGCGGCGTGCGCGGCGGCTTGAGCTACGGGCAGACGGACGAGTACGGCTACGAGGCGGTGGAAAACAAAGTGCAGATCCACGACCTGCACGCGACGATTCTCGCGCTGCTCGGACTGAATCACGAGAAGCTCACGTTCAACTACGCCGGCCGCGACTTCCGCCTCACGGACATCGAGGGCACGGTGGTGAAGGCGATCATGGCGTAGGCGCGGGTAGGGCGGGTATATTACCCGCCGTTCCGGGTATTCTACCCGGAACTCCGGACGTCGTCGGAGGGGAATTTGCAAGGGACGCCCGTCCTCCATCCGATGCGCCGGGTAGGATACCCGGCGCGGCGGGTGGGACACCCGCCCTACCCGAAATCCACACGGCCGATGTCCGAATCCCGCAAATGTTCGCTGTCTTGTTTGCACCGTCATTTCCTCATGAAAACTCGCGCCCCCGTATGCCTCGCAGTCCTGCTCCTTTCGATCCTGCGGTACGCGCCTTGCGTCGCCGCGGATGCGAAAAAGCCGAACGTCCTTTTCATCGCGGTGGACGACCTGCGCGACTGGGTCGGCTACCTCGGCCACAATCCGCAGACGAAGACGCCGAACATCGATCGCCTCGCGAAAATGGGCCTCGCGTTCACGCACAGCTACTGCGCCGCGCCGGTGTGCAATCCCTCGCGTGCGGCGCTGATGAGCGGGCTGCGGCCATTTTCCAGCGGCGTGTATGAAAACAATAACGACTGGCGTACGGTGATCCCGGAGCCGCTCACGCTTACGCATCAGTTCCGCAGCGCGGGCTACTTTGTCGGCGGCGCGGGAAAAATTTACCACGAGGCGTACAAGCGCGTGAGCGACTGGGACGACTACCTCGCGAACGAGGGTGGCAAGGGCGCGGCGAAACTTTCGCCGCAGGCGAAAAACGACGGCGTCGGCGGGATCAAATTTGCGCCGCTCGACTGCGCGGATTCCGCGCTGCCCGATTACGCGATCACCGATTACGGCATCGCGCAGCTCGGCAAGACGCACGACAAACCGTTCTTCCTCGCCGTCGGCCTGCACAAGCCGCACATGCCCTGGAACGTCCCTCAGAAATACTACGACATGTTTCCCGCGGACAAAATCATCCTGCCGCCATATCTCGAAAACGACCTCGACGACATCCCGCCCGCGGGCGTCCGCATGGCGAAACCCGAGGGCGATCACAAAAACATCCTCGACTCCGGCCGCTGGAAGGAGGCCGTGCAAGGCTACCTCGCCGCCATCGCCTACACGGACATGAACATCGGCCGCCTGCTCGATGCGCTGGAAAAATCCGCGTATCGCGACAACACCATCATCTGCTTCTGGTGCGACCACGGCTGGCACCTCGGCGAGAAGCACCACTGGCGGAAATTTGCGCTCTGGGAAGAGGCGACGCGCTCCCCGCTCATCTGGGTCGTGCCCGGCATGACGAAGCCCGGCAGCGTGTGCGAGCGCACGGTGGATTTCATGACGATCTACCCGACGCTGTGCGACCTCGCGGGCATTCCGGTGCCGCAGCACGTCGAGGGAAAAAGCATCCGTGCGCTGCTCAGCGATCCGAAGTCAGAATGGAGTGCGCCTGGCTTGACGACCTACAAATTCAAAAATCACGCGGTGCGGACGGAGGACTGGCGGCTGATCAAATACGCGAGTGGCGACGAGGAATTTTACGACGAGCGCGCGGACCCGAACGAATGGAAAAACCTCGCGGGCGATCCGAAGTTTGCGGAGCAGAAAGCCGTGCTGGCGAAGATGCTGCCCGACCACAACCACGAGGACATCGGCGGTGGCGTGGGGAAGGGAGCCGAAGATTTTGGCGACGGGAAAAAGGCGGAGAAGAAGCGGCTGAGAAAGGAAGCGAAGTAGATCTCTCAGCGAGGCGGCATCACGGCTTCGGATGCACCTCGACGACGAGCGGCACGGTCTCGCCATCGTCCGTCGTCACGTTGACGACTTTCACGAGCGGCAGCGGCTTCTTTTCAAAATCCACCCGCACGACGACCGCGCCGCTCTCGCCGGGCGCGAGTTTTTTCTTCGTCGCGTACGCCGCGGTGCAGCACACGCACGCTCCGCGCACGCTCTTGATGCGCACCGCGGTCCTGCCGGCGTTGCGGTAGGAAAATTGCGTGTGGATTTCCTTCTCCGCCGCGCCGACTTCGATGCACTGCGTCGTGCGTTCCCATTTCAGCCCGCCAGCGAAGGCGGACGACGCGAAAAGCAGGAGGGCGAGGAGAAATTTCATGAGTGGCGGAGGATGTGCGAGGCGGCCCGCGGGAGACACGGAGAAAATCGTCTCGTAGGCGCGCTCGGAAGAGCGCGGTGCGGGCTTCCGCCCGCGCCTACGGTCCGAGCGGCGTGCGTCGGCGCGTGGGCGCGCGTTTGCCAGTTGACGCGCATTTCCGAAAGCACTAGCACCGCGCCCGTGGCCACCGCCCTCCGCAAAGCTAGTCGTCTAGTCGTGATTCTCGCGTTGCTTGCGAGCATCGGCGGGCATTGGGCGTTGCTGCAATCGGTCGCGTGGACGCGGATGCTCATCGAGCGCACGCAGGCGGAATCGTTTGCGACCGCGGTGCAGACGACACTCGACGGTGCGCATCCGTGCGGCCTCTGCAAGCGCATCACTGAGGGCAAGCAGCATGAGCAGCAGCCGGAAAAAACGCCGTTGAAAATGATGACGGATTTAGTCTGTGAGCGGCGGCTGATCGCAATCGCGCCGCCGTGCGAGCCCGTGATTTTCCAGTCGGGTCCGACTGAGGGAACGCCGCGCTCCGAGCGCCCGCCGGTGCGGCCGCCGCGAGCGGCGTAGTCCAGCGCGCAGCCGATCCGTCTTCCCGCCCTGCCGGCGCGGGAGTGGCGCGTGATCGGCGGTTGGCCGCAATCTCCGCGGCTTTCCGGAATCCTTGCGGAGACGTCCTTCGCGTCCGCGCCTTCGTCGCCGGCCTGCAAAATCCCGCGCCCTTCCCGGCGCGGTGCGTGAGCACATCAGCGCGCGCACTCCAATCCCTTCACACTCCATCGATCCCTTTTTATGAAAACCCACACCATTCTCCTCGCCACCATCGCCGCAGCGCTGCTCGCGCCGCGGCTCACGGCATGCGACTTCTGCGCGTGCGATCTGCCGAATATGAGCATCGGCCATCACGCCGGCTGGAACGTCCGCGTGAGCGAGCAGTTCTCGCATTTCGGCACGCTGCAGCAGGACGGCGAGCGCATCGCGAATCCCGCCGCCGAACACCTTAACAGCAGCATCACGCAACTCATCGTCGGCTACGATTTTGCGAACGCACTCGGCGTGCAACTCGGCGTGCCGCTCATCGAGCGATCGTTTCAGCGCTGGCACCATGGCGTGTTGGATCGGGGCAATGTCAGCGGGCTCGGCGACGTTTCGTTTCTCGCGCACTGGGCGCCGATTCATCTGCAACGGTCGGACATTTTGTTCACCGCGCGCATATTCGCGGGACTCAGTCTGCCCACGGGCGACAGCCGCCGCGTGCTCGAGGAAGGCGCAGAGTCCGGAGGTGCGCGCGGTGAAGGCGAGGGCGGCGGCGAGACGATCGCCAGCGGCATCCACGGTCACGATCTCGCGCTCGGCACCGGCAGCGTGAGCGGCATCTTCGGCGTGGATGCGCGGCTGCAATGGAAGCGTGTCTTTGCCGTCGCCGGACTCGAGGCGAACGTGCGCACGCGCGGCGCGTACGGCTACACCTTTGCCGATGAAATGGGCTGGCACGGCGAGCTCGGGGCGTTCCTCGTGGATGGCGACAATTTCAATCTCGCGCTCTCCGCGGAATGCACGGGATCGAGCAAGGGCGAGGATGTTTTCCAAGGTGTCCGCGCGACGGATACCTCGGGCACGTTTGTGTATCTCGGGCCGAAGGTCGCGGTGAATTGGCGCAAGCGCTACCACGCGGATGTCGCCGTGGATTTCCCCGTGCTGCGCGAAAACAGCGGCGTGCAAGCGGTGCCGGACTATCGCATCTCCGCGACGGTCGGCATTCGCTTCTGATTGATTTTCCGAAACGCGAATCGGAGCGGTGATGTTTATAGTTCCCTCCCCATCGCCCGGCGGAGAACGGAGCCGGTCGTCGCCTCACGGCGACCGGCTCTTGTCCTCCAACTCGCGCCGGTGCCGCGAACGGATCGCGGCGCAAATTGGATTTCGCCACGAGCGACATAGCGATCGCGGGCACGACGACAATCTGGGGAAATTAGCGTCCGGGAAAGCTCGCGCCCTCCGCGAGTTTCAAAGGGCACGGCGAGCCGGGATCGCGCGGTTGCGTCCCTTGACTCGCCTTGGCCGCGACCTATGCTCCGCGTCCACCAACGCAGGGGAGCCGGCTGGCTGAGACGCGCAGAAAGCGCGAACCCTTTGAACCTGATGCGGGTCATGCCGCCGAAGGGAGCAAAGCTCAGCCGTGCCGCGATCTTTCCGCGCACGGCTTTTTCATTTTCAAAAATCACTCCGCAAAAATCCGAACGGCCATGCTTTTCCCGACCGGGTGCCGCACCTCCCGACCTCAGCCTGCTCTTGGAAATCATCGTCCCAAAGGACTCACGCAAAGGCGCGGAGACGCAAAGAAAACCATTTCCCTTTGCGCCTCCGCGCCTTTGCGTGACCCATCTCTAAGAGCCGCGGAATTTCGCCAGCCCCCATTTTTACCAAGCACATCGAACCCCAAACTCTCCGCCCAATGATCGCCACCAAAGACTCCATCGAACCGCACAGCCGCACCCAGCTTCCCGCCAGCACCCGCGTTTATCTGGAAGGCCGCATTCATCCCGAGGTTCGCGTGCCCGTGCGCGAGATTGCACTTTCGGCGACGAAAACCTTCAGCGGCGAACTCGAAGCGAACGAACCCGTGCGCGTGTATGATTGCAGCGGGCCGTGGGGCGATCCGGATTTCACCGGCACCTCGGATGAGGGCCTGCCCGCGCTGCGCGCAAAATGGATCGCGGTGCGGGCCGACGTGGCGGAGTATGACGGGCGCGAGGTGAAGCCGTTGGACAACGGTTACCTCTCCGGCAAGCACGCCGAGTATGCGAGCAAGGCGGAGCGGAATCGGCTCGTGGAATTCCCCGGACTGACGGGCCAGCGCCGCCGTCCGCTCAAGGCGAGCGCGGGGCATCCGGTCACGCAGCTTTGGTATGCGCGGCAGGGGATCATCACGCCGGAGATGGAGTTCATCGCCATCCGCGAAAACATGGGCCGCGCGGCAGGAACACAGGCTTCCAGCCTGTGCGGATCGCGGGCTTCCAGCCCGCAGATCGGAGACTTCGCGAAGGACATCGTCCGCGACGATCTCAACAAGCAGCATGCCGGTTCCGGGCAGGTGCAAAGCGAATACACGCCGTCCATCTTCCGCCGCTTCCCGCAGCGCATCCCGGCGGAAATCACGCCCGAGTTCGTCCGCAGCGAAGTCGCCGCCGGTCGCGCCATCATCCCCGCGAATATCAATCACCCCGAACTCGAGCCGATGATCATCGGGCGCAACTTCCTCGTGAAGATCAACGCCAACATCGGCAACAGCGCCGTCGCGTCGAGCATCGAGGAGGAGGTGGAAAAGATGCGCTGGGCGACCAAGTGGGGCGCGGACACGGTGATGGATCTCAGCACCGGCAAGAACATCCACGCGACGCGCGAGTGGATCCTGCGCAACAGCCCCGTGCCCATCGGCACCGTGCCGATTTATCAGGCCTTGGAGAAAGTGAACGGCAAAGCTGAAGACCTCACTTGGGAGTTATTCCGCGATACCTTGATCGAGCAAGCCGAACAAGGAGTGGACTATTTCACCATCCACGCCGGCGTCTTGCTTAGATTTGTTCCACTTACCGCTTCGCGCATGACCGGCATAGTTAGTCGCGGCGGAAGCATCATGGCTAAATGGTGCCTAAGTCACCACAAGGAAAACTTCCTCTACACGCACTGGGACGACATTTGCGACATCATGGCCGCCTACGACGTCAGCTTCTCCATCGGCGATGGTCTTCGTCCGGGTTCGATTGCCGACGCGAACGACAAGGCGCAGTTCGGCGAACTCGAAGTGCAGGGCGAACTCACTCGCCGCGCCTGGGCCAAGGGCGTGCAAGTCATGAACGAAGGCCCCGGCCACGTCCCCATGCACCTCATCGAGGAGAACATGCTAAAGCAGATCGAGTGGTGCCACGAGGCGCCCTTTTACACCCTCGGGCCCCTCACGACCGACATCGCGCCCGGCTACGATCACATCACCAGCGGCATCGGTGCCGCGATGATCGGCTGGTATGGCTGCGCCATGCTCTGCTACGTCACGCCGAAGGAACACCTCGGTCTCCCCAATCGCGAAGATGTCCGCGAAGGTGTCGTCACCTACAAGATCGCCGCCCACGCCGCCGATCTGGCTAAGGGCCATCCGGCCGCGCAGGTTCGCGAC
>JBBQJR010000190.1:0-6725 GCA_038326125.1 Chthoniobacterales bacterium | reverse complement strand
CGTCGGTGAAATCGCGCCGTTCCAGTTCTACATGCATGCGCCAACCGAGGCGCTGCACGACGTGCTCCGCCTCGACGGCCTGTGGAAGCAGAACTTCCCCGCCGCGATGATCGCCGCGCTCGATACGCGGGCCAGCGCGCCGGTACTCGACGCCGCCTTCGAATCGCTGCGCACGCTCGCCACGCCCGAGGCCGCGGATTTCCTCACCGCATATTTTGACCCCGCCGCGGAGCGCAAGCTCGACCCCGCCGCGCAGCCCGCGCTGCAAAGGGTGATCGCCAAATCCGACACGAACTGGCGCATCCACGCGCTCGTCGCACTCGCCGCGCTGCGCCCGAACGAGGCGATGAAGCACCTCGGCAAACTGCTCGGCGAAGTCGGCGAGCCCGGCTACCCGCAGCTCTGGCGCGACCTTTTCGCGAGCGCGCCGTTCATGCAGCGCTTCATCCAGGCCGGGCCGGAAAATCTCCCACGGCCCGCGTCCGTCGCCGCGCTGCGTGTCGCCCGCGAGATGGGTCGCAAGGGCCAGGGTCTCATCGCGAAGCTCGCGCCCATCGTCGGCGAAAATCCCGCGCAGACCGCGCCCGCCGATTACAACGCGCTCGCCGCGCGCGCAAAAAAGGACGGCGATCCCGTCGCCGGCGAAGCGCTCTACCGCCGCACCGCCAGCGCCTGCACGACGTGCCACGCCATCGGCGGCGCCGGCGGCAAGCTCGGCCCCGACCTCACGAGCATCGGCGCGAGCGCGCCGCTCGACTACCTCGTCGAGAGCATCCTCGATCCCGCCGCGAAAGCGAAGGAGGGCTACCACGCCTTTTCCTTCGCGCTGAAGGACGGCACCGAAGTCCTCGGCATCCCCTCGCGCGAGACGGCGCAGGAACAATTCATCCGCACCCTCGCCGGCGAACAGGCGCTGCCGAAAGCAAACATCGTTTCCAAAAAACTCGGCGACGGCGGCGCGAGCCTCATGCCCGCCGGACTCACCGCCGCATGGACCGACCGCGAGCGCCTGAACCTCTACGCCTTCCTCGGCGAACTCGGCCGCCCCGGCCCGTTCGATGCGAGCAAGAACAACGTCGCCCGCGCGTGGCAGCTCACCGATTCCGAGAAAGTGGACGGCGCACTCCCGTCCTCGTCCTCGAATAACGGAGCATCGAACGCGACCACGACGACCGCGATTTTCGCGCAGACGCTCGTGGATGGCCGCCTCACGGCCGATCTCCTCGCCGACAAACTCGCGCTGCTCGCGCCGAAGCACGACGCCGTGCATCTCACCGCGCGCTTTTCCGCCGCCACTTCCGGCAAGGCGAAACTGAACCTCCTCGGCATCCGCAAAGCTTGGCTCGACGGCCAGCCCCTCGCCGTCGCCAGCGAGCCAAATCCGAACATCTACGTCGCCGCCGGCGCGCACACTTTCACCGTCGAGGTGGACGCAAAAAATCCGCCCGAAGTGCTGCGCGCAGAGTCCCCCGCCGTCACCTTCCTCGGGGAGTGAAAATGGAGCGCCGACGGGTCGGCGGCATCACGCGTAGCGTAGCTCTCCAGAGCTGCGCTCCAACGGCGACCCGGCACCGCGCAGCTCCGGAGAGCTACGCTACCATTCGCGCTCGCCCTCGCCCCGTGGCATGGACTTCGCTTCACGTGCCGCTTCAGCCCGCATGAGTATCCGCCCCGACATCCGCATCGCCGCGCCCCGCAGTGGTGCGAAATGCGATCTGAATCCCGATCAGATTTTCAAAATGATCTGCTCGCGAACTCGCATCGGCACGCCATGAGTTCCGCTCGCAAAAAAGGCCCGCGCTTCGTGGTCACCGGCAAGGCCGGGCAGCTCGGCAACCGGCTCTTCTTCTTCAGCTACGTCCTCTCGCTCGCCGCGAAACTCGGCGGCACCGTCGCGAATCCCGGCTTCGCCGATTTCGCCGCGCACTTCGAAGGCACGTCCCGCGATTTTCTCAGCCGTTGGCCGGCGCGCGTCTCGATGCTCCGCGCCCGCTGGCTCGGCGAGATGGCTTGCCGGATCGTGAACTTCGCCGTGCGTCTCGCGACGCGCGTGTGCCCGTCGTTTTTCGGGATCAAAATTCTCGTCGTGCGCGAAGATCGCTCTGCGGATTTCCGACTCGATCATCCCGAGTTTCTCCACTCGCTCCGCGACGCGCGCACGGTCTTCATCGGCGGCTGGCTCGAGCTGAAACACCTCCGCTTCGAGCAGCCGGAAATCCTCCGCGCGCACTTCGCACCCGTCGAGCGTCATCGCGACGCCGTCGCGCGCCTGATCTCCGACGCGCGCGCGAAATGCGACGTGCTCATCGGCGTCCACATCCGGCAGGGCGACTACGCCGGGTTTCTCGACGGCCGCTATTTTTTCCCGACCGCCATCTATGTCCGCGCGATGCACGCCGCCGCCGCGCTTTTTCCCGGTCGCCGCGTCGGCTTCCTCGTGTGCTCGGATCAACCGCAGCAAATTCCCGAGCCCGCTTTCGCGTGCGTCGCGAGCGGCACCGGCGACGTGATCGAGGATCTCCACGCGCTCGCAAAATGCGATTGGCTCATCGGTCCGCCGAGCACGTTTTCGCTCTGGGCATCGTTCTTCGGCAAAGTGCCGCTGTGGGAAATGCACGACGCCACGAGCGCGCCGCAACTCGCAGAATTCCTGCTCCGCTTTTGATCATGGCACCGTCATCTTCACCACCTCCCCGCCGCAACGCTCGCATCTCCACTGCCGTGCCTCGGGTAGCGCGGGCGTCCCGCCTGCCGTGTTCCGCGTCTCGCGGAACACACTCGGACGTCTCCGTGCGTGACCGCCTCGCTCGACGTCCGCCGGGTGCTGCGCGGGACGCGCAGCACGGCAGGCGGGCCGCCTGTACTACCCGATGCACGCCGCTCCAAAAACCGTAACCGCTCGCCATCCCTCCGCAGGAAAACGCACACTCACCTCATGTCGGCACCCGCCTACAGCATCGTCATCGCCACGTTTGAGCGTCCGGCGGAATTGCGCGTCACGCTCGATTCCATCGCCGCGCAGACGCTGCCGCCAGCACGCGTGATCATCGTGGATTCATCAAAAGACGATCACTCCCGCGCCGTCGCCGACGAGTTTTCCGCGCGCCTGCCGCTCCGTTACGAACGCGCGCTCCAGCCGAGTTCCGCCGTGCAGCGGAACCAGGGCGCGGAGCAAGTCGAGACGCCGCTCATCGCGTTTCTCGACGACGACGTGTTCGTTTTTCCCGAGACATTCGCGACGATTGCCGACTGCTTTTCGCGCGATCCCGCGGCGGGCCTCGGCGGAATCGCCGCGCGCATCGTCGGCCTGCAGCATCGTGCGCCGCGCGGTTTGCTGTGGTGGTTTTACCGGATTCAGGCCGGCTATGCGCACCCGACTTACGGCGGGCGGCTCTTCGGCGCGGGCATCAACTGCCTGCCGACCTACTCGGAAAATGATCCCGAACTCATCCCGGCAGACTGGCTGAATTCGACGTGCGTCTTCTACCGCACCGCGCTGTTTCGCCGCGAAAAATTCCCGCAGTTCGACGGCTACAGCTTCATGGAGGACGTGCATCTCTCCGCGCGCATCGGGCGCACGCACGGCCTGTTTTTTCATCGCAGCGCGATGTTCGAGCACCGCGACGCCACGAGCGCTTTCAAACGCAACGCCCGCGATCTCGCACGGATGCGCGTGCGGCACCGGCGCGTCATCGCCCGCGAAATCATCGGCCTGCGCGAGCCGACGCTGACTTTCAAAATCTTCCTCCTCCGCCTTTTCGTCAGCGCAAATTTGCTGCGCACCCGCGTCCCGTCGTGGCGGCAGGAACTGCTCGGCACCTGGTCATGATCACCCGCATTTTCAACGGCCTCGCCTCCCGTCTGCGCATCGCGTGGCTGCGCGCACGCGGCGTCCGCATCCTTGGCCACGTCTCGTTGCGCGCGGTGGAAATCCCGCGCCACGCGCGCTGCCTCACGCTCGGCGCGGGCACTGCGCTCGACCGCGGCGTCACGCTCCTCGCGACGAACGACGCGGCGCAGATCGTGATCGGCCAGGCCGTGTACATCAACCGCCACACGATGCTCGACGCCTCCGAGCGCATCGAAATCGGCGACGGCGTGATGATCGGTCCGTTCTGCTATCTCACCGATCACGACCACACGATCTCCACCGGCGTTTCCGCGGGCGACGGCCCGCTCGTTTCGCAGCCCACGATCATCGGCGCACGCTGCTGGCTCGGCGCGCACGTCACCGTTTTGAAAGGCGTGACCATCGGCGCAGGCAGCGTCGTCGGCGCCGGCAGCGTCGTCACAAAATCGCTGCCCGCCAGCGTCGTCGCTGTCGGCAATCCCGCACGCGTGCTGCGCGAACTATGAGCGCCGCGCCGACCTGCGCCGTGATGATCGCCACGCGCAACCGCCGCGACGATCTCGCCCGCACCCTCACCGTGCTGCGCTCCCTCGTTCCCGTGCCGGACGAAGTGCTCGTTAGCGCGGACGGCTGCACCGACGGCACGGAGGAATTCGTGCGCCGCGAGTTCCCGGATTTTCAGCTCATCGTGAACGCGACGGGCCAGGGCTCGACTCGCTCGCGCGACCACCTCATGCGCATCGCGCGCAGCGACCTTGTGCTCAGCCTCGACGACGACAGCCATCCGCTCGAGCACGACGCCATCGCGCGCATCCGCGAGATTTTCGCGGCGCATCCGCGCGTCGCCGTGGCGTCCTTTCCGCAGCGCACCGATGAACACCCGCAGACGCTGACCGCCGCAGATTTCGGCCCCCCGCATTTTGCCGGCACGTATGTGAATTGCGCGTGCGCCTTTCGCCGCGCGGTGTTCTGCGAACTTGGCGGGCACTTCGGCCCGTTCTGGAATGCGTACGACGAACCGGATTTCGCGCTCCGCTGCGCCGCTGCGGGTTGGCAGGTGCGCTTCGATCCCACGGTCACGATCCGGCATTACTTTTCCGGCGTGAACCGCAATCATCTGCGCATGCACCACCTCCACGCGCGGAACGAAATCTGGAGCGCGCTCATGCGCTGCCCGCTGCCGCAGATGTTCGCCGTCATCGCATTTCGCGCCGCGCGGCAATTTGGCTTCGCCGTGAAATGGAGCTGGCGCTGGATCCTGAACGAGCCGCGCTGGTGGCTCGCGTGCCTCGCCGGCGCGCCCGCCGCCCTCGCGCAGCGCCGCGCCGTGCCGTGGAAAAAATATCGCGCGTGGATGAAACTAATCCGCCATCCGATCTCGGACGAGTCGGAGTGGAACGCAAAATTCGGCGCGCGATGAAGAAACCACGAATGGACACGAAGATGCACGAATGCGGAGCGTTTCGATCTGGATGCCGCGGTTTCGCACCCGGCCTCGTCGCTGCAGGTCGGAGGCACGGGTGCCGCCCGCCTGCGCTTCATTCGTGCCCCTTCGTGTCCATTCGTGGTTCAATCCGATGTCTGATTTCAGGATGAAGATTTCCTTTTCCGCCACGAACCCGTGCCACATGTGGCCGACCGCGCGTGCCGTCGCGCAGGAAGGCGCACTCGGGCATTTTTACTCCGGCTATCCTGCGTGGAAAATCGCGGATGCGAATCGCGCGCACCTCCGTTGCTCCAGCTTCCGCACAAACATCGTGTACGGCCTGCTGAAGTACGCGCCCGCCGCGCTGCGCCCGGGCGCGCGCCGACTTTTCCTGTGGCAGGATCGCGGATTTGACCGCTGGGTCGGCGCGCATTTGGAGCCGTGCGATTTCATCCACGCGATGCCGGGGCAGGCGTTGCACACTTTCCGCGCGGCAAAAAAACTCGGCATCCGCACGGTGCTCAATCACGCCACCGGCCCCGCGCGCGAATGGGTGCGAATCATGCGCCCGGAATACGAACGCGCCGGCCTGCGGCTCGAAAAGGAATGCCCGTACGACGACGCCTATTTTGCGCGCGAGGAGGAGGAATATGCGCTCGCGGATTTTCACTGCGCGGCCTCGACGATCGTCCGCGCGCAGCTCCTCGCGAGCAGCATTCCTGCGGAGCGCATCTGGGTCGCCCCGTACGGCGCAGACACGAATGCCCGCGTCTTCCAGCGCGCGGAAAATGCCTCGTCGCCGCCGGCCTTCCGCATTCTTTTCGCCGGGCAGATCTCGCTGCGCAAAGGCATCCGCACGCTGCTCGACGCGCTGACGCTTGCGAACCGCGCGCATTGGAAAATGGACTTCATCGGGGCGCGTTCATCCGAGACGGAAAAGGACATCGCGGCGTATCGCGGCGCGACTCCGCTCACGTTCCAAGGCGCGCTGCCGCAGGAGCAGGTCGCCCGCGCGATGCGCGACAGCAGCGTGCTCGTGCTGCCATCGCTCGAGGAAGGCTTCGGCCTCGTCGTGCCGCAGGCGCTGAATTGCGGCTGCCCGTGCCTCGTGAGCGATCGCGTGGGCGGAGGCGACTTCGTGCGCCAACGCGACAACGGCAGCATTTTCCCCGTCGGCGCCGCGCCCGCGCTGGCCGCCGAACTCGACTGGTGGGAGCGCCATCCCAAGCGCACCGCCGACAACTTCACATGGACGCCCGGTGCTCGCACCATTATTGCGGAGAGCGAGGCAGCCCTCAGCCGATGAATTTTTTCCCGCGACCCGTCCGGCCCACCTCCAGCGCGCAGCCGCCGCTGCGGATCAGCGCGCCGCCGGCCGACGCGCCCTCGCCGTGGGAATCGCCGCGTCCCCAGCCCGCGGCCACCATCGCGACGCTCATCGGGCTCATC
>JBBQJR010000189.1:0-6730 GCA_038326125.1 Chthoniobacterales bacterium | reverse complement strand
CCGCATTTCATGATGGACCCGATCATCGTGAAGGCCGTCGCGAAACATGTCGCGGACGCCTTTGCCGCCGCGGACGCCGCGGACGCCGCCGGCTACCTCGCGAACTACGCGAAGTTCGAGCAGGCAATCAACGCGAAGCTGCAGGATTGGGGCCGCGCGCTGCTGCCGTTCAAGGGGCGGCAGTTCGTCGCGTATCACGATTCGTGGCCGTATTTCGCGCACCGCTTCGGCCTAGTCTCAGAGATTTTCCTCGAACCAAAGCCGGGCATCCCGCCATCGCCGTCGCACCTCGCGAAAGTGATCGCCGAGGTGAAGACCGCGCACGTCACCGCGATTTTGGTCGAGCCATTTCACAACCGCAAAATCGCCGAGAAAGTCGCGGGCAGCACCGGCGCGCACATCGCGGATGTCGCGCAATTTCCCGGCGCGCTGCCGAACAGCGACAGCTACGTGGCTTTCATGGACGCAGTCGTCGCGCGGGTCGCAGCCGCGCTGAAGGAGTAGCCATGTGGGAGGTGATCGCACAGACAGGGACGCCGGCTGACGTCATCGGCGTAGATTGGAAAGAAATAATGGAAGTGATGCGGTGGCCCCTCGTGGCCTGCGTGATCCTGCCGCCGCTGCTCGTGTATCTCGGCCTGCACGTCGTGCAGCGCGGGATCATTTTCATTGATATCGCGATGGCGCAGATGGCGTCGCTCGGCTTTTGCGTGGGTGCGCTGATGCATCTCGAACTGGACGACCCGCGCAACATCGGCATCGCGCTCGCCTTCACGATCGTCGGCGCGGCGCTGTTTTCGTTCACGAACAAACGCGGGAGCGAGGTGCCGCATGAGGCGACGATCGGCATCGCGTACGTCGTGGCGGCGGCGGCGGCGGTGCTTGTCCTCAGCCGCGCGGCGCACGGCGATGAGGAGATCAAAAACATGCTCGTCGGAAATATTCTCCTCGTGTCCGCGGAAGACCTGCTGTGCGTCGGCCGTTTTCTCGGCCGCTTTTTGCCCGCGATGAAAATCCTGAACGAGCCGGGTGTGGAAGGCCTGCACTCCGATTTTCTTCCGGGCACCGTGTGGTGGTTCGCCTTCGTCGGCCTCGTGCATTTCATCTTCCGGCGGCAGCTTTGCGGCGTGTCCTTCCGCCGCGAGCAGGCGCGCGCGCAGGGGTTGCGCGTGCGCGCGTGGGATTTTCTTTTCTACGCGCTCTTCGGTTTCGTCGTGACGAGCTTCGTGCGCCTCGCCGGCGTGCTGCTCGTTTTCAGCTATCTCATCGTGCCCGCCGTGTGCGGCGTGCTGCTCGCGCGGCGGCTCGGCGCGCGCCTGCTCGTGGGCTGCGGCGTCGCGCTGCTCGGCGGCATCGCCGGACTGTTCGCGAGCTTTTACAAGGATCTCCCGACCGGTGCGGCGATCGTCTGCGCGCTCGGAATCCTGCTCGCCGTCGTCGCGTTCATCGCGCCTTTTCTCCGAGGGAAAAATCGCGCGTTGACGTCAACCTGAGCCGGGGCACCGAGTAAGATCGGCTTGGCTTTTAGAGCCGCATCAGTGCCTTCGCGCCTCCCGGCTCTTTCCACCAGCATGAGAACTTGCGGGCGCATTTTACGCTCCCGGCTTCACCTTCAAGCGCGCGGCTTTTGCCAGCGCGCTTTGCCCGCCGTCGAAGGTAAGGAACTGCTTCGCTTCCAATTCCAGCGCGGTGGCAACGGGGAGCAATATCGAAGGCGCGACGTCCGGTCCTGCCGGTGTACTGCGCGGATAGTCGCTCCGCGCGACTGTCTCGCGTCCTTTTGAGGAAGCCATGAGCACGCGTCGCCGGGCCAAGCGCCCGGCACAAACTTTTGCCCGACTACGCACCGCCGTCCCACACCTTGGAAAGGCGCGCGGCTGGCATGCCGGGCAGGGCTTCCGCGTAGTGCGAGGTGTCGTTGAAAAGCGTGAGCCGCGCGTGTGCGGGATCCTTAAAATCCACGATGTTCAGCGCGGCGGGGAGTTGGTCGAGATTGTCGCGGTAGCGTCGCGGATCGAAGCCGAGCAGCGAACTGAGCAGCAGGCGGATCGTGGCCTTGTGCGAGACGACGAGCACATTCGCGGCGGGGTGCGCGCGCACGATTTCGATCAGCACCGGCAGCGCGCGGGCGGTGACGGCGAGGCCGCTTTCACCGCCCTGCGGCGCGAAGGTGAACGGGTCTTCGTCCCACGCCGCGGCTTCCTCGGGGAACTGCGCTTCGACTTCGCGCCGCGTCATCTGCTCCCAGCGGCCGTGCGAAATTTCCCGCAAGCCGTCGCGCGCCTGCACGGGCATCCTGTGCGGCTCGGCGAGGATGCGCGCCGTTTCCATCGTGCGCCCGAGCGGCGAGGCGTAAATCGCCGCCACGCGCTGCCCGCTCAGCCGCTGTGCGAGATGCCGCACTTGCGCCCGGCCTTCATCGGATAGCGCCACATCCGTCGCCCCGGCGAAACGATCCTCCGCGGTGAGAACTGTGGCGCCGTGGCGGATCAGAAAAATGCGGGTGGTCGGAGAGGCCATGCGGGCTGCTTAGGCGGACGCGCCCCCCGAGTCGCGTGAAAATTTTCCGCCTCCGGAAAAAAGTTTGCGACCGGCATTTTCTGGAGGCCGCGGCGCGCGTGAGGCAGACGCGGATGATTCTTCGCGACGGCGCGGGCTCAAGCCTGCGAGCGCAGCCCGATCTCGACATTCGTCACCCAGCCGATGAGCGCTTCCGAGTCCTTGCCATTTTCGGTGACGAAGACATCCGCGTTGCCGGACTTGGATTCCAGCACGGCCTTGGCTTCCGCGAGCGTCGCCGTCCGTCGCACGCAGCCGAATTTTAAAATGGAATCGTAGAGATCGGCGTCGCCACTTTTCAGGTGGGCGATGGTCAGGTCGGCGATGGCGGGTGCCACCGGCGGATTTTGCGCCGCCTTCTGCGCGAGAAAATCGGTGAGCGTGCTGAGGTGGATGATGAACTGCGCGGCTCCGTCCGCCTTCACCACCGGCAGACGGTTCCGTCCCGCCGTGCGCATCATCTCGGAAAGTTCGACGAGTTTGAGCGTCTGCTCGTCTTCGCCCGCCGCGAGTTTTTTTCGGAGCACCTTGTCATTGCTAAATTTCAACATGGCATCCTCGACCGGGATTTTGCGCAGGCGGTCGTCCAGCCCGAGCAGTTCCTTCGTGCTCTGCGTGGCGGCGAGCAGGTTGTCCTTGGCAAAGTAGAAGGCGAGCACCGTGCCCACCCAGGTGCCGATGACGGGGAGCACCATCGTCAGGATGTTCTTGGCCTCGGTCGGGTCATTGTAAATGGCGACGGCGCCCAGCAGGCACACCGCACCCATGCCGCCAAAAGCCACCCAAAAGGCCAGTCGCACCCGGGTGTTGACGTCGTTGGTCGCCTGTTGAGTCGGGGTGCTGCTTGCGGGATCGGAGTCGGAAGCCATTGTTCTCTTGGGTTGAGCAGCAATCCAAGACAGAGCTGGAAAGAACATGCAAGGCCAAAGTAAGTGTCGGCTGCCTTTGCTTATTACCGTAACGTCTTCGGTGGATGGTGCCGTTCCTTCCAAGACAGCAAAAGGCGCGCGGCCTTTCGACCGCGCGCCTTGGTGTTGCAGTGCAGGGTTAGGGCACTATTTCAGGAGCTAATTTTGGAGCCGTGGGCGGAGGCCCGCGCACGCGCTCTTCCGAGCGCGTCTGCGAGCTTAGTAGCGGTAATGCTCGGGCTTGTAAGGTCCGTTCGGATTCACGCCGAGATACTCGGCTTGCGCCTTGGAGAGCTTAGTCAGCTTCACGCCGATTTTTTCGAGGTGCAGGCGCGCGACTTCCTCGTCAAGATGCTTCGGCAGGCGATAGACTTCCGCGCTGTATTTGTCCTTGTTCCGCCAGAGGTCGAGCTGGGCGAGCGTCTGGTTGGTGAAGGAGTTCGACATGACGAACGACGGATGGCCGGTGGCGCAGCCGAGGTTCACGAGGCGGCCTTCCGCGAGCATGAAGATGGTGCGGCCATTGGGCAGCAGGTAGGAATCATACTGCGGCTTCACGGTCACTTTCTTCACGCCCTTGAGGTTGTTCAGGCGCTCGACTTGGATCTCGTTATCAAAGTGGCCGATGTTGCAGACAATAGCCTGGTCCTTCATCTTCACCATGTGCTCAAGGGTAATGACATCCTTGTTGCCGGTAGTGGTGACATAGATGTCGCCGCGACCGAGGGTGTCCTCGACAGTGGTGACTTCGAAGCCTTCCATCGCCGCTTGGAGAGCGTTGATGGGATCGATCTCCGTGACAACGACGCGCGCGCCGAAGCCGCGCAGCGAGTGGGCGCTGCCCTTGCCGACATCGCCGTAGCCGCAGACGACTGCGACCTTGCCGGCGATCATCACGTCCGTGGCGCGCTTGAGGCCGTCGCTCAGTGACTCCCGGCAGCCATAGAGGTTGTCAAACTTTGACTTAGTTACCGAGTCATTCACATTGATGGCAGGGACCAGCAGCTTGCCCGCTTCCTTCATTTGATAGAGGCGATGCACGCCCGTGGTCGTCTCCTCGGACACGCCGCGCCAGTCCTTCACCATCTTAGTCCAGATGCCGGGATGCGACTTAACCACGCGCTTGAGCAGGTTTTTAATCACCTGCTCCTCGTGCGAACCGCTTGGGCTGTTGACCCACTTGTCGCCCTGTTCGAGTTCATAGCCTTTGTGGATCAGCAAAGTCACATCGCCGCCGTCGTCCACGACAAGCTGCGGGCCTTTGTCGCCAGGGTGAATGACGGCATCCAGCGTGCAGTCCCAATACTCCTCGAGCGTCTCGCCTTTCCAGGCGAAGACCGGCGTGCCAGTCACGGCGATGGCCGACGCGGCATGATCCTGCGTGGAGAAAATATTGCAGCTTGCCCAGCGCACATCCGCGCCGAGTTCGACGAGCGTCTCGATCAACACCGCAGTCTGAATGGTCATGTGCAGCGAGCCGGTGATGCGGACGCCCTTGAGCGGCTTTTCCTTCGCATACTTGCGGCGCACGGACATGAGGCCGGGCATCTCGTGCTCGGCAATGACGATTTCCTTGCGGCCCCATTCGGCGAGGGCGATGTCGCGGACTTTGTAGTCCTGCTTGGCACCATTGCCGGAGCCGTTGGATTTTGCGGGAGCCTTCGCGCCTTTGGCGCGCGGCGGGGAGAGTTTGATTTGGGCCATGATAGGTTGTGGTGTGGAGTTAGTAAGTTACTTGGCGGCTTTCTTTAAGGCGTCGGCCTTGCTGGTGATTTCCCAGGTGATGTCCTTGTCGTTGATTTTGCCAAAGTGGCCGTAGTTCGTGCTCTTCGAGTAGATCGGGCGGAGCAGGTTGAGCTGTTTGACGATGTCGGCGGGCTTGAAGGAGAAGACCTTGTTCACCGCGGCGAGGATCTCCTCGTCGCCGATGGTGCCGGTGCCGAAGCTGTCCACATGCACGCTCACGGGCAGCGGGTGGCCGATGGCATAGGCGAACTGAATCTCGACTTTGGAGGCGAGGCCCGCGGCGACGATGGTCTTCGCGACCCAGCGGCCCATGTAGGCGGCGCTGCGGTCCACCTTGCTCGGATCCTTTCCGGAGAAGGCGCCGCCGCCGTGGCGGCCAGTGCCGCCGTAGGTGTCCACGATGATCTTGCGACCGGTGAGGCCGCTGTCGCCCTGAGGTCCGCCGACGACAAACTTACCCGTCGGGTTAATAAGATACTCGGTGTCCTTGGTCAGCATCGTCTTGGGCAGGACCTTCTTAATCACTTGCTCGATGCAGAACTGCTCAATCTCCGCGTGCTCCACGCTGGCCGCGTGCTGGGTGGAGATAACCACATTTACAATGCGCGTCGGCCTGCCATCCACATACTCGACGGAGACCTGTGATTTCGCATCCGGGCGCAGCCACTTAGCCACCTTGCCACCTTTGCGGAGGCGAGTAAGTTCACGTCCCAGCCGATGTGCGAACATGATGGGCGCCGGCATTAGTTCCGGCGTCTCGTCACACGCATAGCCAAACATAATACCCTGGTCGCCCGCACCCTGCTCGGCAGTTTTCTTGCCGTGAGCCTGTTTGGCATCCACGCCCTGCGCGATGTCGGGCGACTGCGTGGTGAGGTAGTTATTGATGAAGAGCTTGTCCGCGTGAAAGATGTCGTCGTCATTGACATAGCCGATGCCGCGCACGGCGTCGCGGATGGTCTTGTCAATGTTGATGACTTCGCCAATCGGCTTTCCCCCAAGCTTCGGGATGGTGATCTCGCCGCCGACGACGACGATGTTGCTCTTCACGAAAGTCTCGCAGGCGACGCGGCTCTTGGGATCAATCGTGAGGCACGCATCGAGCACGGCATCGGAAATGGTGTCGGCGACTTTGTCAGGATGGCCTTCGCCGACGGACTCTGAGGAGAAGATGAAACTGCGGGACATGGATGGTGGGTAATGGGTTTCTTTGGGCATAACTCGACGCGCGAAGGGAACGCACTCACGAATCATGATTGCATGATATGTCGTTGAAAACGGTGTGGGTCAAATGGAAAGTTTTGGTTTTTTCCGGCCGTTCTCGGCGAATCGGGCGGGCCAAAAAAATGGGGGGCGTGTGCGATCTCTGGGTAGGGCGGGTATTTTACCCGCCGTTCCGGGTATTCTACCCGGAACACCGAGCGTAGGGAGGTGATCGTCCGCGACAAACCGCCGGGATTTTTGCAGGAGGGTTTCCGAGTTTGCAGGAGCCGCTGCTGACGTCCGTTGCGCCGGGT
>JBBQJR010000188.1:0-6756 GCA_038326125.1 Chthoniobacterales bacterium | reverse complement strand
GTAAAGAAAATAGAGCGCGACGTGTCGCCGCGCCCATTCGTCCGACATGAGCCATGAGCCGAGGAAGAGCATCACAAGTGCCGTCATCATCACCCACAGCATCATGTTCCGGCGCAGACGCGTGTCGCGCAGAAGGCCTTTGGTGAGCAGGATGATGCCGCGAAACATGCGCGGAGATTTGTTTCTCACGCAGGGCAACGTCGAGCATGAAACCGCGCGGTGACGCCGGCGATTCGTCGGCTCTGCGTGCGCGGACGGGTGCGGCGCGAGGAAATTCCAGCAGCCTCCCGGCGCGGGCGCAGCGCGACTTTGGACATCGGTCCTGCGTTGTCGCTTTGCTGCCGACGAATCGCCGGCGCTACATGCCGCGCCGTCTGTCGGCGCGTCGTTGGCGCTGTGAGAAAATCCCTCGCGCTGCGAGCCCTTCGACCGGCAAAATCCGGCAGCGGATATTCCACCGCGCCGCTCCCCTGCAAAACCCAACATTCAACATGCAAAATCCCGCGGCCATCGCGGCGGCGTTCGGCGTCGCGCGCGAGCATCACCGCGCCGGGCGGCTGGCGGAGGCGGAGAAAATTTACGCGGAGATTTTGATCGCGGAGCCACGCCATGCCGATGCGCTGCACCTGCGCGGCGTGCTCGCGGGACAGACCGGGCGCAACGACGAAGCCGTGCGGTGGCTGCAGGAGTCTGTCGCGATCCGGCCGGATCACGCGGAGGCGCACAAGAACCTCGGCGTCGCGCTGAAGGCTGCGGGGCGATGGGATGAGGCCATCGCGAGCTGTCGCGCGGCGGTTGCGCTCCAGCCGGATTACGCCGAGGCGTTCAAAAATCTTGCTGGTGCGCTCGCGCAGCACGGGGAACTCGACGCGGCCATCGCGGCGTACCGTCACGCGATTGAATTGCGGCCCGACTTTGCCGAAGCGCACAGCGGCCTCGGTGTCGCGCTGCAGCAGAGCGGGCGGCCCGGCGACGCCGTCGCCGCGTGCCGCCGAGCAGTCGCGCTGCAGCCGGGCGATCCGCATTTTCAAAATAATCTCGGCACCGCACTGCACGCGAGCGCGCGGCACGACGACGCCATCGCAGCGTTTCGCGCGGCGCTCACGCTGCGGTCGGATTTCGCCCCGGCGCACCGCAATCTCGGCCGCGCGCTGTCATCCGCCGAGCGCACGGACGAAGCGCTGGCCGCGTACCAAAATGCCGCGCGCGTCCAGCCCGCCTCCGCCGATGCCTTGGCCGATCTCGCTCACGCGCTGAGGGACGCGGGACGAAACGCCGAGGCGATCGCGGCGCTGCAAACGGCGCTCGCGCTGCAACCGGATGCGCCCGCGTGGCGGCACCTGCTCGCGGCGCTGAGCGGCGACCAATCCTCCGCCACCACGCCCGCGGAATACGTCCGCCAGCTTTTCGATCCGTACGCCGCGACGTTCGACGAGCACCTCGTCCGCCAACTCGCCTATCGCGTGCCGGAACTGCTGCTCGACGCCGTTCGCTCAATCGCGCCGGAGAAAAAATTCGACGTCCTCGATCTTGGCTGCGGCACGGGGCTTTGCGGCGCGGCTTTCCGCTCCGCCGCAAAAAAGATCACCGGCGTGGATCTCTCGCCCGGGATGATCGCGCAGGCGGATGCGCGCGGCATCTACGACCGGCTCATCACCGGCGAACTCACCGACGTGATGCGCGAATATGCGGACGCATTCGACCTCATTCTCGCGGGCGATGTTTTCATCTACGTCGGCGATTTGCGCCACGTCCTCGCCGCGGCCGCGCGTGCGTTGTGCAGCGGCGGGCTCTTCGCGTTTTCGCTTGAGCGGCACGACGGCGACGGCTTCGTGCTGCACGCCAAAATTCGCTTTGCCCACTCGCTCGCTTACGTCCGCGAACTCGCGCACACGCACGGCTTCACCGAAGTGACCGCGCGCGAAATCACCGTGCGCAAAAGCGGTGCGGACGACGTGACTGGCCACATCGTCGTGCTGCAAAAGTCGCACGTAGTTTCGGGCGCGTCGATCTGTTCAGGAAAAGTGGTCGCCGTTTTTTAATCCGCAATGGATGCGGTTGGCCGGAGGCGGGCGGAACACAGTGCTTCCAGCCTGTGCGGCAGGCAGCACCTTGCCAGCCAGACGATCACCGGCTGGAAGTGCCCGTCCTCCGCACAGGCTGGAAGCACTTGTGTTCCGTCCTTGCGCCCTCCGGCCCGCGCAAAGTCCCTGCGCTCATCGCGCGAGCTTCGCGTCGAGTTCGGAAAGCTTGAAGCGCACGCTCTCGATGTATGGCTGCTCACCCGCGGTCCAGTGCCCGTACGTCGTCGTCACGAATGTCCCGTCCGGCAGCACCTCCACGCCCGGATACGCGCAGTCCGCGCCTTTCGTGTTATGCATGATCCGCACGCGATACTGCCCCTGCTGGCCGCTCGTGATGTCCTCATACTTGCCGACCCAGCCCACCCAGTCGCCTTTCGTCGCACTCACCAGCGTCGTGTCGCGGAAGCTGATGAAAAGCCGCCCGTCCGGCGCGTATTTCGCCGTGTGCCGGTCGCCCGTCAGCGCCGCGCTCACCTCCTTCGGCTCGCTCCACGAGAGGCCCTCGTCTCGCGTCGTGATGACGTGGCTGTTGTATGCGCGCGTATTCTCGCGGAGCAAAACGGCGATCTCCTTCCCATCCGGCGACCGCACCGCACCCGGCTCGCACAGCGCCGCGTGCCGCAAGTGCGCGATCGGCACCGGGATGCTCCACGTCACCCCGCCATCCGTGCTGCGCACCTGATAGACGAAAAACGTCCACGCCTTCGCCTTTCCCGCGGCGAAATCGTTGCCGATGATGAAGCGCCCGTCGTCGTGGAAAAGCGCCATGTAGTGCCCCGGCTGCTGCAGCGCGACGACCGATCCCATCGTGACCACACCGCCGAATTTCCCGATGGGGTTCAGCTCACTCCACGAGGCCCCGTCATCCTCGCTCACCGCCATCCGCACCGGGTAAAGTCCGCTGAACATAATCACGCGTTTCTTTCCCTGCGCGTCCACCACGCGGTGCAGCGTCGGCACTTCCAGCGAAGTCTCCCACGACTTCGGCGTCGGCAGCCGCTCGCTCCATGTCTTCCCGCCATCCGTGCTTCGCTTGTAAATAATCGCCCCGCGCCCGTGCCCCTTCGGATACACGCACAGTATCGTTTTCCCGTCCTCCAGCAGCAGCGTCGTCGGGTGGCCGAGATATTGCCCCGCCTCGCGGTCCACGATCACCTGCCGGTCCTTCTCCGCGCTGATGTCCACGATGGGAATCGTGTAGCCCGGCGCGAGTTTCGTTTTCCCCTTCGCCTCCGGGAGCGCGACGATTGCGACCTCGCGCTTTTGCTCGGGAGAAGGTTGCGCGTGCGCGGAAAAAGTGAGCGCCAGCAGTGCGGGGAGGAGGATCGTTTTCATGGAAAGGGTGCGCCCATTTATCTCCCAATCCTGTCGGTGTCACCGCCCGACTGTGCTTTGCACCGGGCGAAATTCTCCAGTCGCAAAAAACCGCCGCGCACGCCGGCTCCGCAGGGGGAATTGCGCGCTGAACTCAGCGACATCACGCGGGCTCGCGGCAACTTTCTGCGTGCCCTCGGCGCACGGCGCGGCTCTACTCCGCGCCCTTTATGAAAATCGTTCTCGCGTATTCCGGCGGCCTCGACACGAGCGTGCTGCTGACCTGGCTGAAGGAAACTTACAAGGCGGAGATCATCGCGTTTTGCGCGGATGTGGGGCAGGAGGAGGAGCTGACGGGGCTGGAGGAGAAGGCGCTCAAGACCGGCGCGAGCAAGTGCTACATCGAGGACTTGAACGAGGAATTTGCGCGGGATTTCATTTTCCCGATGATGCAAGCGGGCGCGATTTACGAGGGGCAGTATTTTCTCGGCACGAGCATCGCGCGGCCGTGCATCGCGAAGAAAATGGTGGAGATCGCACAGCGCGAGGGCGCGGATGCGGTGGCGCACGGAGCGACCGGGAAAGGGAACGATCAGGTGCGCTTTGAACTCACCGCCGCGGCGCTCGCGCCGGAACTGCAGGTGATCGCACCGTGGCGGCAGGATCGATTTCGGGAGGAATTTCCCGGTCGCGAGGAGATGATCGCATACGCGGAGAAGCACCGCATCCCCGTGCAGGCGTCAGCGAAAAAGCCGTATTCGATGGACCGGAATCTCCTGCACATTTCCTTCGAGGCGGGAATCCTCGAGGACCCGTGGTACGACGCGAGCGCGGAAAAAGCGCGGGACATGTACGTGCTTTCCGTCTCGCCCGAGGAGGCGCCGGACAAGGCGGAATACGTGGAGCTGACTTTTGAAAAAGGGAACTGCACGGCGGTGGGCTACCATGAGATCGCGAACGTGCTGAAGAAGCTCGGCTGCAAAACGGCGCTCACTTTCAACACGAACGACCACGCGGTGCTCTCGCCATACTGGGTGATGAAGGTGCTGAACAAGCTCGGCGGCGCGCATGGCTGTGGGCGGGTGGACATGGTTGAAAATCGCTTCGTCGGGATGAAGTCACGCGGCGTGTACGAGACGCCGGGCGGATCCATTCTGCATTTCGCGCACCGGCAGATGGAGAGCATCACGATGGATCGCGAGGTGATGCACCTGCGCGATTCGCTGGTGCCGAAATACGCGGAGCTGGTGTACAACGGGTTTTGGTTCGCGCCGGAACGCGAGGCGCTGCAGGCGCTCGTGACGGAGTCGCAACGCCATGTGAGCGGCGTGGTGCGGGTGAAAATTTACAAGGGGAACATCATTGCCGCCGGGCGGAAGTCCGCGCTGTCGCTCTACAATCCCGAAATCGCGACGATGGAGGCGGACCCGACGAAGGCCTACAATCAGAATGACGCGACCGGCTTCATCGCGCTGAATGCGCTGCGGCTGAAGGTGGCGGCGCGCGTGCATCGGGGCAAGTCGCGCGTAGCGTAGCTCTCCCGAGCTGCGCACACCTGGGATGATCGCACGCGAGGTTCGCGTGTGGAAAATGCCTCGCGAAAATCAAGCCGCGCAGCTCGGGAGAGCTACGCTACGGGCGCGGACGCAACGCGCGTTGGACATTGCCGGACGGAAAACTACATTGCGCGCCATGATGACCACGACCGCCGCGCCGATCCAGACGAAGATCGGCAATGAGAAATTGGTGAAGCTCACGGAGAAGGCCGGGGTGAAACTGGGCTCGCTCCTTTCCAAGCAGGGACGGCCGCACGGCGCATTGCGCGTGGCCGTGATCGGCGGCGGCTGCTCGGGCTTGCAGTACAAGATGGACCTCGTGGACGGGCCGGCGAACCGCGACATCATCGTGACCTCGCAGGAGGTGCGCGTGGTGATCGATCCGAAGAGCGCGCTTTTTGTGAGCGGCAGCGTGCTGGATTTTTCGGACGATTTGCAGAAAGGCGGCTTCAAGGTGACGAACCCGAACGCCGAGGCGCACTGCTCGTGCGGCGAGAGTTTTTCCGCGTGACGGATCACTTCGCGGTGCTCGGCATCACCCGCGCGGCGTGGACGGACGCGGACGTGCTGAAGGAAAAATTCCTGCGGCGCAGCGCGCAGCAGCATCCGGATGCGGCGGGCGGATCGGCGGAGGACTTTGCGACGCTGAATGCCGCGTGGCAGACGTTGCGCGAGCCGGCGGGATGCCTGCGGCATTTTCTCGAGCTGGCGCATCCGGAGGCGCTCGCCGCGACGCCGTCCGCGCACGCGCCGGTGGAGCTGGCGGACCTTTTCATGGACATCGCGGCGGCACGGCAGCTCGCGCAGAAATTCCGCGCGAAGCTGGCGTCCGCGAGTTCGCCGCTCACGCGCGCGATGCTCGAGCCTGAGCGCGTCGGGCTGCGCGCGCGGATCGCGACGCTCGCGCTGGAAATCGAAACGCGGACCGCCCAGATCGCGAGTGCGGTGCGAGCCGGGACGGCGACTCCACGCGTGCTCGCCGAGGCGCTGGCGTCGCTCGGGTTTTTCGGCAAATGGTCGGCGTTGCTTGCGGAGCTGCAGTTTGAATTTCAGCACACGCCGGCGTGATCTGTTCGCGGGGGCGGTGACTTTCCTCTCGCAGCGCACGGGCCGCCACCGTAGCTAATCGCGCCATGAGAAGCATGACCGGTTACGGCCGCGGACAGAGCGTCCACGACGGCGCGAAGTTCAGTGTGGAGCTGAATTCCGTGAACCGGAAGCAGAGCGACGTGGTCGTGAATCTGCCGCGCGAACTCGCGGAGCTGGAGCCGCGCGTGCGCGATGCGATCAATGCGGAAATCACGCGCGGGCGGCTCACGGTGGTGATCGCGTTTCACGCCGGCGCGAGCACGCCGCAGAATCTCGCGCTCGATCACGCGCTCGCGCGGACGTACTACGATGCGATGCGCGAGCTGCAAAAGGAACTCGGCGCGGGCGGTGAAATCAGCATTGAGACCGTGCTGCGCGCGCCCGGCGTGCTGAAGGCGCCGGAGGAGCAGCTCTCGCCCGACACGTCGTGGCCGCACGTCGAGTCGGCGCTGCGCGATGCGCTCGCGGATTTGCTGAAGATGCGCGCGCACGAGGGGAAGCATCTCGCGGCGGACTTGCGCAAGCGGCTGAAGATCGTGCGCGAGGCGGTGAAAAAAGTGCGGAAGCTGCTGCCGGACGTCGTGAAAAAATATCGGCAGCAACTGCACGATCGGATCACGCGCGCGGCGATCGAACTGCCGATGGACGACGATCGACTGGTGAAGGAGGTCGCGATTTTCGCGGACAAAAGCGACGTGACCGAGGAGCTGACG
>JBBQJR010000187.1:0-6762 GCA_038326125.1 Chthoniobacterales bacterium | reverse complement strand
GCGGGCTGCGTCTCGCGGAGGTCGCGGGGCTCGAAGTGCGCGATGTGGATGAGTTCACCGAGAGCGTGCGCGTGCTCGGCAAAGGCCGGAAGGAGCGCGTGGTGCCGGTCGGCGATCTCGCGTTGCGCGCGATCCAAAAATCCCGCCAGGCCGCGGGCGTGGATGTGGGGCCGCTTTTCATCAACAAGTCGCGGCGCCGGCTGAGCGCGCGCAACATGCAGGAGTCGCTGAAGCGCTACCTCGCCTTCGCCGGCATCCCGCGGACGATCTCGCTGCACAAGCTGCGGCACAGCTTCGCCACGCACCTGCTCGACGCCGGCGCGGATCTGCGCAGCGTGCAGTCGTTCCTCGGCCACGCGAGCCTCTCGACGACGCAGATTTACACGCACGTCACCACCGAGCGGCTGAAGCAAGCCTACGACGCCGCGCACCCGCGCGCGTAGCTCGCGTAGCTGCGCTTGTGAAAGCGCAGGCTGATCTCCGAGCCGTGCGGGAAAAGTCAGCCCGCGCTTTCACAAGCGCGGCTACGCCCGGAAGAGCGCACCCATCTTCTTGCCGAGGATCCGGCTCGCGACGGCGATGGTGAGGCCGAGGAAAACCATCGCCCACACGCCGAGCGCGGCGGCGAGGAATTTGCCGTCGCCGATCATCTGGAACAGCTCGTAGATCGCCTTCGTGATCGGGAAGTGCTGCTGCTTTTGCGCGAGGATGAGCGAATCGCTGACCTCGAGCATCGCGAAGCTGAATGCGAGCAGCGCGCCGGCGAGGACGTTCGCGGCGATGAGCGGGAAGGTGATGCGGCGCAGCGTGCGCAGCGGGGGACAGCCGAGATTTTGCGCGGCTTCCTCGAGTGTCTCGCTCGTCTGCTGAAGGCCGGCGACGGCGCTGCGCACGACGTAGGGGAGGCGGCGCACGGAGTAGGCGATGACGAGCAGCAGCGTGGGGTCTTTGCCGGGGTTCAGGAAGGCGAAGAAGCGGCCGGGTTGCGTCATCGAGATGTAGCCGAATGCGAGCACGAGGCCGGGCACGGCGAGCGGGAGCATGGAGATCGTGTCGAGCGCCTGGCGGCCGGGGAGTTTTGTGCGGACGATCACGTAGGCGATGGCGAGGCCGAGCACGATGTCCACGCAGACGGAGAGGCCAGCGTATTTCAGCGAGTTCGTGATGCTCGGGACGGTGAGGTAGTGGCCGAGCGCGTCCGAGTAGTGCTTCGTCGTCCACTCGCCGGGGACGACGGTGCGATACCAGTCTTTCGAGAAGGATTCGAGCACCACGCCGATGTGCGGCATCAGCGCGAGGAAGGTGATGCCGGCGAACGCGAGCGCGCAGAACCATCCGCTCGCACCGCCGAGCGTGCGCGTGCCGCCGGCGATGCCCGCCTTTCCCGACATCGCATTTTCGCTGCGGCCAAAGAGGAGCTTGCTCGCCATGTAGAGCAGTGCGGTCGCGCAGAGCATCACGACGACGAGTGCGAAGGGAAACGGGTTGCCGGAGATTTCCTTGATGCCGTAGAAAATCTGCACGCTCGTGACGCGCGAGTAGTCGAAGATGAGCGGCGTGCCGAGTTCCGTGAACGCGAAGATGAACACGATCGTGCCGCCCGCAAACAGCCCCGGCATGATGAGCGGCAGCGTGATGCGGCGGAATTTCCGGAAGCCAGTGCAGCCGAGATTTTCCGCGGCCTCCTCCATCGCGGGGTCCACGTTCGCGAGCGCGGCGGTGAGATTCAGGAAGAGGATCGGGTAAAGGTGGAGCGCGTTCAGGATCACGCAGCCCCAGAACTGCCCGCGCCCGAGCCAGTCAATCGTCGTGCCCGGATCGAGCAGGCCGAGGTGCGTGAGCAGCGAATTAAGCGCGCCGTATTGCCCGAGCATCTGCCGCACGCCGATGGCGCCGACGAAGGGCGGCAGGATCATCGGCACGAGCAGCAGTGCGGAGAGCGCCTTCTTCCCCGTGAAATCGTAGCGGTCGCTGAGAAAGGCGAGCGGCAGCGCGATGACGAGCGTGAGCGCGGTCGAGGCAAGCGCGAGCAGGAAGGAATTCCGCAGGCCCTCGACGTAGATGCGGTTTGCAAAAACCTCGCGCACCGCCATGAGCGTGAAATTTCCGCTCGGATCAAAAAACGCCCGCTGCACCGTCGTGACGATCGGCCAGACGAAAAAGCAGCCGAGCAGCAGCCCGGTGATCATCCACACAGTCCAGGCGAGCGGTTTTGACATCGCGGTGCGCCATAGCGGCTTTTGCGCGCGCGACCAACTCCGAATGATGCGCCGGGACGCACGGGGAAATGCTGGAAATTTAGCATTGCCATCCTTCCCGCGATCCCTTACACGGCACAGCGATTTATGAACCGATTCATCCTTTCCATTCTTTCACTCACGCTCGCGGCGGGCTTTTCCGCGTGCGACAAGGGCCGGGTCAAGCCGCGCCAGATGCCAGTCAAAGGCCCCAGGACCGTCGAGCAGGGCGTGACGACGGCGCGCGACCATGACGGTGCCGACGAGCCGCCAATGAAGAAACAGCGCAACGAAGTCGTGGATCCGACTCCCGTGGGGAAGAGCGACAAAATCCCCCCCGCGCCCGTACAGAACAACCCGGAGTACGCGATCAAAGTTCCCGAGAAGCCGGGCTATGTGAGCAGCCCTTACGATCCGCAACACCGGCTCATTGATGTCCGCGGATTGCCGCCCGGCACCGAGGCTGAATGCCCGTACAGCCGCCGCACCTTCCTCGTCCCGCCGTAGGCCGCTGCGGAAAAAAGGCCTTCGCTTTTCGGCCCCGGCTTGTCGGTTTTGCACCGCAAGCCGGGGTCTGTTTTTTCCGACCGGTTGAGGGTTGAGAATTGAGCGGAAAATCAGCCTCCTCTGAGCTTCGAAAAAATTGAGCTGCGCTCGCTTCGAGCGTTGACGGAAAAATCCGCGCTCGGCCTCTCAATTCTCAATTTTCACCCTCCCATGCCCCGCATCGCCCTCCTCGGTCCCGGCCTCATCGGCGGCTCCATCGCGCTCGCGCTGCGCGAACGCGGCGCCAGCCACGTCACGCTCTGGGCGCGCCGCGAGGAAGCGGTCCGCGAAGTCCTCGCCGCAGACTGCGCGGATACCGCGACGTCCGATCTCGCCACCGCCGTGAAAGACGCGGAACTCGTCGTCCTCTGCGTACCAGTCGGCGCGATGGCGTCGATCGCGCGGGAAATCGCGCCAGTGATTTCGCGCGAGTGCGTCGTCACGGATGTCGGCAGCGTGAAGACCGCCGTGCTCGCGGAAATGCGACCCATTTTCCGCGAGCGCGGACGCTTCGTCGGCAGCCATCCGATGGCCGGCAGCGAGCAGACCGGCCTCGCGGCGGCACGCGCCAATCTGTTCGACGGCGCACGCTGCATCGTCACGCCTGAGACCGACACAGACGCCACCGCGCTCACGGCGGTGGGCGACTTTTGGAAAGGAATCGGCTGCCGCGTGATCGAGCTGCCAGCGGCCGAGCACGACGAGTGCGTCGCGCTCGTAAGCCATCTGCCACATCTGCTCGCTGCCGCGCTGATCAACACGGTCGCGGAAAAAAACGCGCACGCTTTCCGCGTCGTCGGCCCCGGCTTCCGCGACACCACTCGCGTCGCGAGCGGCCCACCGGAAATGTGGCGCGAGATCCTCCGCGAAAATTCCGCCGCGGTGCTCCCGGCGCTGGATGCTTTGATTGCCAAGCTCGCCGATTTTCGCCACACCCTTGCGCTCGCCGACGGCGGGCCGCAGGTCCACGATCTCCTCGCCGCCGCGCGCGCGACCCGCGACCGCATCACTTTCCCGAAATAGAAAATGCCAGACTGGAAAATAGACCCAAGCCCGGGCATTCACGCCGAACTCAGCGTGCCCGGCGACAAGAGCATCTCGCACCGCGCGATCATGCTCGCCGCGCTCTCGAATGGCCGCGGCGAAGTCACCGGATTTCTGCCGAGCGAAGACTGCCTCTCGACGATGAAGGCCTTCCAGCAACTCGGAATCAGCATCACGCGGCCGGACGACACGACCGTGATCATTGAGGGAAAATGCGGACATTTTACCGCGCCTACCGGCGACATTGATTGCGGAAATTCCGGCACGACGATGCGCCTGCTCTGCGGGATTCTCGGCGCGCAACCTTTCCGCAGCCGCCTCACCGGCGACGCCTCACTGAGCCGCCGCACCATGCGCCGCGTGATCGATCCGCTCACGCAGATGGGCGCAAAAATCACCGCCGAGGGCAGCCGCGATTGCGCGCCGCTGGTGATTGAAGGCGGATCGCTGCGGGCCATCGAATACGTTTCGCCGATCGCGAGCGCGCAGGTGAAAAGCGCGATCCTGCTCGCGGCACTTTTCGCGAAGGGCACGACGAAAGTCACCGAGCCCGAGCAGTCGCGCGACCACACCGAGCGCATGTTTGCGTGGCACCTTTTGCGTCCGCAGAAAAGCGGCCTGAGAGTCTCCATCATCGGCGGGCAGTCGCTCGAGGCGCGCGACTTTGCCGTGCCGGGCGACATTTCCAGCGCGGCCTTCTGGCTCGTCGCCGCCGCCGCGCATCCCGGCTCGCGGCTCATGGTGAAAAATATCGGCCTGAATCCCGCGCGCACCGGCGTGCTCGCCGTGCTCAAGCGCATGGGCGCGCATGTGCATGAGGTCATCGAGAACGCCGACTGCGAACCGCGCGGCACCGTGGAAGTCCGCGGCGCACAGCTCCGCGCGACGACGATCGGCGGCGCGGAAATTCCGAACGTGATTGATGAGCTGCCGATCCTCGCTGTCGCCGCCGCGCTCGCGGAAGGACGCACCATCATCCGGGACGCCCACGAACTGCGCGTGAAGGAAACCGATCGCATCGCCGCGGTCGCGAAGAACCTGCGGGCTTTCGGCGTGACCGTGGACGAGCGCGAAGACGGCATGGAAATCGAAGGCGGCGCGACACTGCACGGCGCGGAAGTCGGGAGCTTTGGCGATCATCGCATCGCGATGGCGTCCGCGATTCTCGCGCTCTACGCGGACGGGCCGTCCGTGATCAAAGACACCGACTGCGTGAACACGAGCTACCCGGGATTTTACGCGAAGCTCCGCGAACTCGCCCAATCCACGCGCTCGGAAATCCCGGTGATTTCCTCGCTGCACCACGCTTGACCATGCCCGCGCACACCGTCATCGCGATTGATGGACCGGCCGCGAGCGGCAAGAGCAGCGTCGCCCGCGCCCTCGCGCGCCGGCTGCGCTTTCGCTACGTGAACACGGGCGCGATGTACCGCGCCGTGACGTGGCTCGCCGTCTCGCGCGGCGTCCCTCCCGCAGACACCACCGCCGTCCGCGCGATGCTCGACTCGACCGTGATCGAGTGCGCGTTCGACGCCACGGGCGAAAGCACCATCCTCCTCGACGGCATGGACCCCACCCCGCACCTCAACGACGCCAGCGTGACCGCCAGCGTTTCGACGATAGCGAGCATCCCCGAGGTGCGCCGCCGCCTCGTGGCAAAACAGCGCGAGTGCTGCACCGAAACCGACGTCGTGATGGAAGGCCGCGACATCGGCAGCGCCGTTTTTCCCGAGACGCCGTACAAATTTTACATTGATGCCACGCTCGATGTGCGCGCCGAGCGCCGCCGTCGGCAGGGCGTCCCCGACCGCATTGAGGCGCGCGACCGCCAGGATTCCTCGCGGCCGATGAGCCCGCTGATCATCGCCGAGGATGCGCACGTCGTGGACTCCTCGCATCTCACGATTGACGGCGTCGTCGGCGAAATCATCGGCCGCCTGAAACTCAAGGGCCTCGCGCTGCGCGAAGACGTTTGAACGGACCGCACGCATGGGTTTCACCTACGCCGCCTGCTACCAGTTTTCCAAATTCGTCGCGCAGTCGTTTTTCGATCTCCGCGTCTTCGGGCAGGACCACATCATCGAGCACGGCCCCGCGCTGCTCGCGATGAATCACCAGAGCTTCCTCGACCCGCCGTTCGCCGGCATCAGTTGCCGCCGCGAAGTCTCCTACCTCGCGCGCAAGACGCTCTTCGACATTCCGGTCGCCGGCCCGATCATCCGCCGGCTGAATGTCATCGGCGTGGACCGCGACGGCTCGGATGTCGCCGCGCTGAAAGCCGTCATCCGCGTCCTGCGTTCCGGCGGCTGCACCGTCGTGTTTCCCGAGGGCACGCGCTCGCGCGACGGCCGGCTGCAGCCCGCACGCGCCGGGGCTGGATTCATCATCGCGAAGACGCTCGCGCCCGTCGTCCCGATGCGCATCTTCGGTGCCTTCGACGCCTTCCCGCGCGGCGCAAAATTCCCGCGCATGAGACCCGTGACCGTCGTCGTCGGCGAGCCGATCCAATTTTCCAAAGCGGACACCGCCGGCGAGCCGCGCCTCGTCTTCCAGCAGCTCAGCGAACGCGTGATGGAAAAAATCGCCGCGCTGAAAAACCCGCGCGAGGAGTGAGCCGGAGCGATGCAATTTCACTACGAAGGGCACGAAGGACACAAAGAGGGAACAAGGCGTGCAGGAAACGGCGAAGTCGAAGGCCAGGCGAGTGGGGGAATCGTGCATCACCACTTGCTTCGTGTCCTTCGTGCCCTTCGTAGTTAAATCCCCACCCATGCGAAACCTGCTGCTCCTCCTCGTCCTCACCCTCACCCTCACCGCCCACGCCGAAGAAGCACCCCGCATTTCGAAATGGAATGGCTTTGAGCGGCTCGACTTTACCGTCGAGGGGCGCGAGGCGCTGATCGTGAAGCCGGCGAAAACTGCGCCGGGTGCGCCG
>JBBQJR010000186.1:0-6767 GCA_038326125.1 Chthoniobacterales bacterium | reverse complement strand
CCGCTGTTGCCAAAGCCCACGCCCGCGCCGTCCTTGTCCGTGATCTTGTATTTGAAAGTCAGTTCAAAGTCCGCGACCTCGCCGTCCCAAATCAGAAATGTGTTGCTCTTCAGCGTGGACTTTCCCGCGTTCGCCACATCGGGCTGGGTCTGCCCGGTGATGCATCCGTCCTTCACCGACCACAGCTCGGTGAAACCGCGCCAGCCGGTCAGATTCTTGCCGTTGAAAAGTTGTTTTTCGCCCGCGAGCGCGAACGAACTGAGGGTGAGCAATGCGATGAGGATTTTCATGTGAGCCATTTTCTGTCGCCGGAATCGCCGCGCAACGCAAGTCGCCTCGGGAAAATTCGGCGGGCAATTCCCAACTTCGCGTTTCGCATTGCTCCGTCCGATTCGTCCTCCTAGCGTCCCGCGCATGGTCAAACCCGCCCTTGGAAAAGGTCTCAGCGCACTCATCAATCCGCGCGTCGCGTCGCCCACGCCGCGCGCGGAGGACGGGGAGCGCATTCAGACGGTTTCGCTCGATCAGATCATCCCGTCGCCGTGGCAGCCGCGCACCGAATTTCGCGACGAGAATTTGCAGGAACTTGCGGAGAGCATTCGCGAAAAGGGCGTCATCCAGCCGCTCATCGTGCGGCGGGCGGGGGAAAAATTTGAGCTCGTCGCGGGCGAGCGCCGTTGGCGTGCGGCGCAGCGCGTCGGGCTGAAGGACGCGCCGGTCATCGTCCGCGAGGCGAGCGACCAAGACGTGCTCGAGCTCGCGCTGATCGAAAATTTGCAGCGCGAGGATCTGAACGCAATCGAGGAGGCGCGCGCCTTTCAGCGGCTCGCCGCGGACTTCCATCTCAAGCAAGAGGACATCGCGCAAAAGGTCGGCAAGAGCCGCGCGGCGGTCGCGAATTCCATGCGTCTGCTCGACCTGCATCCGCAGGTGCAGACGTGGGTCGTGCAGCAGCGCCTGAGCGTCGGCCACGCGAAAGTTTTGCTCAGCGCGAAAGGGCACGAAGAGCAACTCGCGCTCGCCGAGGAATCGCTGCGGCGCGGTCTCACCGTGCGTGGCGCCGAGAAGCTCGTGGCGGATCACTTTGCCGGAAACGGCTCGCGCAAGCCGAAGCGCGGCGCCTCGAGCAGCCCGCAGGCGGAGCCCGCGATTGCGCATTTGCAAAACCGTCTGCGGCAGCATCTCGGCACGCAGGTCGCGATGCATCACGGGGAGAAAAAGGGGCGCATCGAAATCGAGTATTACGGCAACGACGACCTGCAGCGCCTGCTGAAACTCATCGGCCTCCCCGACGAGGAATAGCCCCGTGGCCCGGCGCGCAATCCTCTTTTTCCCAATGCGAATGCTCGGCGCGATCCTCGCCGCCGCGCTCGTCGCGTGCGTCGGCTGCTCGCCGAAAAAATCCGCCGACGCGAAGGCGAACGATGCACCGGCGATCGAAATTCCCGCACGGCTGTGGGAGCAATTCTCCGGCGAGAAGGCGCTGCGGGAAGTCGCGCGGCAGGTGGAAATCGGGCCGCGTCCGTCCGGCTCCGGCGCGATTTTGCAGGCGCGCGCGTGCATCGAGGAGTCGTTGAAAAAATCCGGCTGGGAAGTCGAGCGGCAGGAGTTTGACCTCGCGCCCGTGCCGCGGCAGGTGAGCCTGCATTTCGTGAATCTCATCGCGCGCTTTTCCGCGAACGGCGCGAAGCCGATGAGCGACACGCCGCGCGCGATCATCGGTTCGCATTACGACACGAAGCGCATGGACAGCGTGCGTTTCGTCGGCGCAAACGACGGCGGCTCCTCGACGGGCGCGCTCCTGGAACTCGCGCGGGTGCTCGCGCAGGCCCCCGCGCTCGCGTCGCGCATTGAGCTGGTTTTTTTCGATGGCGAGGAGGCCGTCGTGCAATTCGGCCCCGTGGAAACCGGGTCGGACGGACTCGTCGGCAGCCGGCACTACGCGCGCGTGCTGCGCGACACGAAGCGCGCCGCGCAGTTCCGCTTCGCGATCGTGTGGGACATGATCGGCGATGCGGACCTCACCGTCACGCTGCCACCCGACACGCCGCCCGCGCTCTCGGGCGCGCTGCTCGCCGGCGCGGAGGTGCTCGGCGTGCGGAAAAATTTCGGCTTCTCGCCGGGCAGCATCACGGACGATCACTCGCCGCTGGCGCTCCTCGCGCGCATTCCCGCGATGGACATCATCGATTTTGATTACCCGCCGTGGCACACCTCCGGCGACACGATGGACAAGCTGAGCGCCGCGAGCCTGCAGACGATCGGCCGCGTGACGCTGTGGCTGCTCGCGCGGGAGCTGGCGAAGTAGTCGAACTTCGGAAGACAGGCGTCCGCGCCTGTCCGCGCAGACAGGCCTCCGGCCTGTCGCAACAGCCGGGACGGCTGTTTGCCGGGACACCCGAGACGGCTGTCTTCCGAAACGAAACAGGCTCCGCGCGGTTGCCCGGGCGGAGCCTGCGAGGATTCGTTTGGAGTGGAGCGAATTACTTTTTCTTCGCCGGGGCGTCCTTCTTGTCGTCGGCCTTCACTTCGACGGTCGCGGCGGTCATCACGTATTTGATCGTTACCTTCGCGCCGACTTTCAAATCGCCGGTCACTTTCGTGTCGGCGTTGCGGGAAACTTCAAAACGCTCCGTGCCTTTCGTGACGACGATCTTCGTGTCGCTGACTTCGGCGACGGGACCGGTGACCTGATACTTGTCGGCTTTTTCAGCGGCGGCGGGTCTGTCCGCGGCGAAGGTGCAGAGCGGAGCGGCGAGGAGGGCGAGGAGGAGTTTTTTCATGGGTGTGATGCGGTTCGTGGGAGCGGGTTTTTACGCGGGCGCGCCAGCGGAGGCAAGCGCCGCTGGAGCGCGGCGTCCTCGCCGGCAATTTGCGGCGCAGCCGCAACCGGGGGCGTCGGTTTGCGTTTGGCAGCGGGGGCGTGATCCGGCTCACAACGGAGAACGGTTGCCGCTGCGCGTGGTGGGAGGTAGCCGGCGGGACGCGCGGCGCTCCGCTCACCGCGCGAGCAGTTCGCGCAGCTTTGCGGGATCGGTCACGGGGGTCTGGCAGGTGAAATTTTCGCAGACGTACGCGGCGGCCTTGCCGTCCACCGGCGCGACCGTGCGGAGGAAATCCAGCTTCGTGCTGAGCCATTGCTGACCGGCGGCGCCGTCGGCGAGGAGCACGATCTGGTTGGGAGAAAAGTGGGCGCGCACTTCGCGGAGGAGCGCCTTCGTGTCGTCGGCATCGCGCTGGCCGGCGATCACGATCTGCCGCGGCTTCGCGAGCGAGGCGTCCACGGCGCAGAGCATTTGCGTCATCGCGCTGGGCAGGCGGGCAAGCTGGTCGGCGGCGCTGGCGATGGTTTTTTCCGCGCGGTCGCGGAGTTCTTTTGAATCAGTGAACTGCGCGAGGCGCAGGAGATTCGCGGCGGCGAGACTGCTCGGGGCGGGCTCGGCTCCGTCGTAGTCTTCCTTCGTGCGGAAGAGAATGTCCGACGCTCCGGGCGCGGTCTGGAAATAGCCGCCGTGCTCGCGATCCAGAAATTGCGCGTCCATTTTCCCCTGCAACTCGATCGCCCACTGCAGCCACGCGGTGTCGAAGTCCGCCTCATACAAATCGAGCAGCCCGGCGATGAGCGCGGCGTAGTCGTCGGCGAAAGCGGCGATGGTGCTCGGACCGTGGCGGAAGCTGCGGATGAGCGCGCCGTCGTGCCACAGATTTTCACGGAGAAATTTTGCGCTGCGCTGCGCCGCGGCGAGGTAGCGCGGCTCGTCGAGTGCCTGCGCGGCGCGGGAGAACGCGGAGATCATGAGGCCGTTCCAGGCGACGATGATTTTGTCGTCGAGATGCGGGCGCGGACGTTTGGCGCGCACGGCAAAAAGTTTCGCGCGTGAGTTCGCGAGTGACGTTTCGATTTCGGCCTCGGGTTTGGAAAAAAGTTTTGCCGCTTCGGAAATCGTCAGCCGCTGGATGAGCGTATTTTTGCCGTCGAACTCGTGCATCGGATCGCTGCCGACGGGCGCGTTGCCGGCTGGCTCCACGCCGTAGAATTTTTTGAAAAGTGCGGCGTCCTCGCCCAGCAGCGTTTCGATTTCCGGCTGCGTCCAGACGTAGAACGCGCCTTCGCCGTGTTCGGGTTTGCCGTGTTCGAGAATCGAGTCCGCGTCCTCGGCGGAGTAAAATCCGCCATCCTTGTCCGTCATGTCGCGGAGCACGTAGTCGTTCACGTCGCGCGCGATTTTTTCCCAGCGCGCATCGTGCGTGAGCTGGAAGGCATCGGTGTAAGCGCGCGAAAGCTGCGCCTGATCATAGAGCATTTTTTCGAAGTGCGGGATGTGCCAGAACGCATCCACCGAGTAGCGGTGAAAGCCGCCGCCGATATGATCGTGGATGCCGCCCGCGGCCATTTTTCCGAGGGTGAAAAGTGCCATCTGGCGGGCGAGGTCGCGGCTCTTCTGCTCCTCCTCGGGCGTCGCGCCGAGGCCGTGGCGGACAGACATGCGCAGGAGAAAATTGAGGATGCTGGGCTGCGGAAATTTCGGCGAGCCGCCGAAGCCGCCGTGCTCGGAGTCAAAGCGTTTCGCGAGCTGGCTGAGCCCGAGGACGAGGCTCGCGCGGCCCGGTTTTTCGGCGGCGGATTCCGTGCTCGCGGCGTTTTCATTGAGCTGGCGCGCGACTTCGTCGCCGTGCTTCACGATGCCGTCGCGATCCTTTTTCCAGCCCTCGGCCACGCGCGCGAGCACGGTGCGGAAACCCGGCCGGCCGCCGCGATCGGTCGGAGGAAAATAGGTGCCGCCGAGGAAGGGCTTGAGGTCGGGCGTGAGCCACACGCTCATCGGCCAGCCGCCGCTGCCGGTCGTCGCCTGGACGAAGGTCATGTACACTTTGTCCACATCCGGGCGCTCTTCGCGATCCACTTTGATGCAGACGAAATGCTCGTTCATGTATTTTGCGACCGTTGGATCCTCGAACGACTCGTGCGCCATCACGTGGCACCAGTGGCAGGTCGAGTAGCCGATGCTGAGGAAGATCGGCTTGTCCTCTTTTTTCGCGCGCGCGAACGCCTCCGCGCCCCACGGCATCCAGTCCACGGGATTGTGCTGGTGCTGGAGGAGGTAGGGCGATTTTTCGCCGGCGAGACGGTTGGTGAATTGCGGGTTTTCGGTCACGGGTTTGACGGGTTCAATTTTGGGCACGTCCGCTGCTTGACAGTGGATCGCCGGTGCGACGAATAGTGCGACCACTTTCCGCCAGGCAAAATCAGACATGCAAAACATCCCTGCGACCTTTCACGAAACGGCGACCGGTGGCAAGTTGCGCCGCGCGGCGGGGTGGCTCGCGACCGGAATGGCCGCACTGTTTTTTTCCGCGTGCGCGACGGGGGTGAAGGACACAAGCCGCAGCTTTTCCGGCGTGGTGCTCGATGCCGGCCACGGCGGCCACGACAATGGCACGACCTCGCGCTACGGCGGCCGCGAAAAGGACGCGGCGCTGGATGTGATTTTGCGCCTGCGCCCGAAGGTCGCGAGCTCCGGGTTTCGCACGGCGCTGACGCGGGGCGACGACACTTTCATCCCGCTCGCCACGCGCGCCTCGATCTCGAACCGCAACTCGAACGTGATTTTCGTGAGCGTGCATTTTAACGACTCGCCGCGCTCGGGCATCCGCGGGACGGAGGTGTATTTCAATTCGGCGTGCTCGGCGGGAATCGCGCAAAACATCCTGCGCGAGGTGGCGTCCGTCTCGGGCGCATCGCGCGGGATTCACACGGCGAATTTTGCTGTGCTGCGCCGCGCGCAATTTCCGGCGGTGCTCGTGGAATGCGGCTACTTCAGCAACCCCGGCGAGGGGCGGCGGTGCGGAAATGGCGCGTATCGCGAACTGCTCGCGGACGCGATTGCGCGGGGGATTTACGTGCAGCGCCACGGCGCGGCGTCGCTCGCCGCGGCGGAATAGGGAGACTCGCCGCTATTTTTTCGGGGGCTTGGCACCGGGAGCCACCGCCGCAGGGGCCGCCTCGGCCGGTTTTTCAATGAGGGCTTTGTAGCTGGGCTCGCTGTAGGATTCGGCGAGCACCTTGTCGCCCTGCAGCACGCGCACCGCGTAGCCGGAAATTTTTTCGCCACTCGCGGGCACCTTTTTCTTGGCCTTCGCGTCGTAGGATTCCTCGGAGAAGGACTTCGAGACGACTTCGCTTTCCACCACGTCCTTGCCGCGCGGGGCGATGGACGACTTGCGCTCGCCTTCGGCGACGACCTTCAGTGCGCGCTCGGTCACGCCGTGGCCGATGAACCAATATTTCACGACGAGCCCGTCGAGTGCTGCGGCCGATCCGTTTTCGAGCGAGACCTTCAGCGAGCGCACCTGCACTTTCTCGTGGGGCTTCTTTTTGTCTTTCATTTCCGTCTTGTTCGATTGCTCGACCGCCATGCGGACGGCGCTGTTTTCCGCGCGGAGCGGGAGGAGGGAGACGAGGGAAAAAGCGACGAGGGGGGTGAGAAGTTTCATCGGGGAAATTTCTGCCACGGCGAAAATGCGAACGCAAGTGCGCGGATGGCGCAAAGGTGCGCCCGGAAAATATTTCCTCGCGCCGCGATGTCGCACCTTGCGCAATCTGCGCGCGCACTCCAATGTCACTCGCATCCCTGTTGCAGCGCTCGAGCTCTCGCGAAGTGCGGAGCACCGGTGGCGAGGCACGGGGTTAGCTCACCAAACCATGATGAATAACTTCACGCCCCGCGCGCAGCAGGTCCTCGCACTCGCCCGCAAGGAAGCCGACC
>JBBQJR010000185.1:0-6833 GCA_038326125.1 Chthoniobacterales bacterium | reverse complement strand
GCGTCCTTTGGAAAAGGGCTGCAGCTCGTGAACATCCTGCGCGACATGCCCGCCGATTTGCGCGCCGGCCGCTGCTATCTGCCCGCGGATGAATTGCTGCGCGCGGGCGCGGACCCGGCCTCGCTGCTCGACAATCCCGCTTCCGCGCAGCCGGTCTTCGAGGCGTGGCTCGCGAAGGCGCGCGGTTACCTTGAGGAAGCGCGCGCATACATCCGTGCGATTCGGCCGTGGCGCATCCGCTACGCGTGCTACCTGCCCTGGAGTCTCGCGATGCAGACGGTCGCGCTCATGGCCGAGACGCCACCGCTCGGCAGCGCGGAGAAAGTGAAAGTCTCCCGCGCGATGGTGTATCGCACGATGCTCCGCGGCCTGCGCGCCGCCTTCAGCAACGCCCCGCTGCGCTGATCGTAGGCGCGGGCGGAAGCCCGCGCAGGATCGAGCCGCGCCACGCCGATCCCCCGACGCGCTCTCCCGAGCGCGCCTACAAATTCAGCAGCTCCACGAGCCGCTGCGAACGCAGGCCGAAAAATTCCATCACTGCGCGCAACTCCGCGCGCGCCGCAGCCCCATCGTGCGCGCCCTCGCGCTTCGTCGCCGCGATCATCACATTTTTTCCCGTGTGCTCGTTCGAGATGAATTCAAACACGCTCGCACTGTAGCCCGCCGCCTCCAGCGCCAGCGCGCGCAATCCATCGGTGAGCAATTCCGCCTGCCGCTCCGCGAGGATGCCGTGCCGCAGCACACCGGCGAGGACGGGCGGCGGGGAAAATTCGCGGCGCACTTCTTTCTGACAGCACGGCGCGGCGACGATGAGCTTTGCGCCCGCGCGCACGCCCGCCGCGAGCGCATCATCCGTCGCCGTGTCGCACGCGTGCAGCGCGATGAGCACGTCGAGATTTTCCGGCAGCGGAAAGTCGCCGATCGTGCCCGGCGCAAAATGGATCCCGTCGAGTTTCAGTTCCGCGACCACGCGATTCGTCTTCTCGATCAGGTCCGCACGCTGCTCCACGCCGGTCACCTCCGCCGCGATGCCGCGTGCGCGGAAAAATTCGTGCGTCGCAAAAGTCAGGTAGCCCTTCCCCGCGCCCATGTCGCACACGCGCACGATTTTCGCCTCGCCCGAGACGATGTGATCCGCAGACTGCGGGTGCTCCGAAGAAGCCGCCGGGAAGGACGGCGCTCCATCAGACGGCGCTCCGCTCGGCGTCCCGACCGAACTGCCGTCCACGAGGTGCCCGAGGATTTCCACGAAACGCTCCACCTGCCGCAGCTTGTCCGCCATGCCCGGCCGCGCCGTGCCATCCGCTGCGGTCACGCCGAGCTTCACGAGGAACGGCGCGTTCGCCATCGCGCGCACTTTCGGCCGGTCGTGCGCCGTCGCGCGCGCCGCGGAAAATACCGGCCGCGCCGCCTTCATGCTCCACTCGCCGCCATGCTCCGCGCGCAATTTCCAATCGCCCGTGGTGGTGAAAAGATGCGCCTCTTCGAAATCCTCCTCGAGCCACTTGCCGAGCACGCGCGCGGCGGACTCCGGCGGCTCGTTCTGCGTCACATCGCGCGTCGCGAATCGCAGCGTGAACGACAGCGCCGCGCCCGATTTCAACGCAACGAAACGCCCGTACACATTGCGCAGCTCACCCTTCCCGCGCCGCCGGCTCAGCGTGATTTTCACAAAAGTGTGCTCGGCGAAACTCGCGCGCAGCTTTTCAAAAAAACGATCCAGAGTGGTCACGCAGCCATCACACCGCCGCAATAAACTCGAAGCGAGCATTTCCATTTTCCGTCGGCGCTGCGGGTGATTACGCCGTCGCCAGCCCCCTTCCGCGACTTGGGGATTCACACCTTTACACAAGACACCGGTTCCGCTCCCCTCCCCCGCTCTATGAAAAACCTCATCGAAGAATTCAAATCGTTCGTTCTCAAAGGAAACGTCATCACCCTCGCCGTCGGCGTCATCATCGGGGTGGCGTTTGGCAAAATCGTGGACTCGATGGTCAAGGACATCATCACCCCGCTGATCGGCATGATCGGAGGATCGCCGGACTTCTCAGGCATCCACATCGGGGGCATCATGATCGGCAACTTCATCAACGCCGCCATCTCGTTCCTCATTTTGGCCGCAGTGGTCTTTTTCCTCATCGTGAAACCGTACAACATCCTGATGGCAAAATTTGAACGCGGACAGGAGCCCAAGCCCGCCGGTCCGCCGCCCGCGACGCTCGAGGATGTGGTCGCCGCCATCAAGTCCCTCAAAGCCTGACCCTCCACCTCCTTTTCCAAAATCGGGCGGTGTTCCACCTCGGAGCACCGCCCGATTTTTTTTGTGGTTGCGATGCCCTCGTCGCAGATCGTTCTCGCGACGCTCCGCCTCATGTTTGAAAAGGATCTCCCGACGCCGACGCGGCGCAATTGTGGGGCCGACGACTCGTCGGCTCGTGCCATTCATATGGCCGCGCCGCGCCCGGCCGCAACGGCCCGGCGAGTCGCCAGCCCACGTTGGCATTCGCGCTTGCCGCGTCCGCGGCCCGAAACTAACACGCTCGCCCCCGGGCCGCGTTCCACGCGACGCTCACTTTTTCCCAACCACAAAACATCACAAAATCATGAGCAGAAAAATCCGTTACGGCATGGTCGGCGGCGGGCGCGGCGCATTCATCGGCGCAGTGCATCGCATCGCGGCGGCCATCGATCAGCAGACCGAACTCGTCTGCGGCGCGTTCTCATCCGACCCCGAGCGCTCGCGCGCGAGCGGCGGCGATTTCTTCCTCCCGCCGGATCGCTGCTATGGCACCTTCGAGGAAATGTTCGCGAAGGAAAAAGCGCTGCCTGCGGACAGGCGCATGGATTTCGTGTCCATCGTCACGCCAAACCACATGCACTTCCCGCCCGCGAAGGACGCGCTCGAAGCCGGCTTCCACGTGCTGAGCGACAAGCCCGCGACGCTCAATCTCGCCGAGGCAAAGAAGCTCGCCGCCATCGTGAAAAAGACCGGCCAGCTCTACGGCCTCACGCACAACTACACCGGCTACCCGCTCGTGAAGCAGGCGCGCGAAATGGTCGCCGACGGCAAGCTCGGAAAAATCCGCAAGATCGTCGTGGAGTATCCGCAGGGCTGGCTCGCCACGCGCCTGGAGGCGAGCGGACAAAAGCAGGCCGCATGGCGCACCGATCCCAAGCGCAGCGGTGCCGCCGGCTGCATCGGCGACATCGGCACGCACGCGGAGAATCTCGCGGAGTACATCAGCGGCCTGCAAATCGAGGAACTCGCCGCCGACCTCACCGCGTTCGTGAAAGGCCGCGCGCTCGATGATGACGGCAACGTGCTGCTCCGTTTCAAAGGCGGCGCGAAAGGCGTGCTGCACGCGTCGCAGATTTCCGTCGGCGAGGAGAACAACCTCAGCATCCGCATCTACGGCGAAAAGGGCGGCCTCGAATGGCACCAGAACGAGCCGAACACGCTCCTCGCGAAATGGCCCGATCAGCCCATGCAGGTCTATCGCACCGCCAACGGCTACCTCGGCCAAGCCGCGCTCGCCGCCGGCCGCACGCCGCCGTCGCATCCCGAGGGCTACCTCGAGGCCTTCGCAAACATCTACAAAAACTTCGCGAACCACATCCGCGCCCGCATCGAAGGCCTCAAGCTCGCGAAGGACGACCTCTGCCTCGACTACCCGAAGATCGAAGACGGTGTCCGCGGCATGGCCTTCATCGAAGCCGTCGTGAAATCCTCCAAGGCGAACGCGCGCTGGACGAAGCTCGCCGTTTGAGTTTCTGAGCGGGCGACCGTTACGCGGAATTCGGAAACTCGAAAGCCCGCCTCGCGCCCGGCGGCAACCATCGCCTCCGCAACAGTTCGCCGTGAGGAGTGTGGCGCTCAGCGAGACGCGCGCTCGGCCACCGGGATGTCTCGACGACGATGATCTACACGCATGTGCTGAACCAGCCGGGGCTGGGCGTGCGCAGCCCGCTGGATTGAGCGCGGGCGGCGGGATGGGGCCGGGGAGGAAATTGCAAATTGAAAATTGGGCATTGGGCATTGCAAATGGACGAGGCAGCGCGCGGCGGCGCGGGGGGCATGTCAAAGAGCCAATTTGCCATGCCCAATTTGCAATGCCCAATTTGCAATGCCCCTCCCCGCCATCGGATTCCCGTGATCCGCGGGCCACTCTCGGTGATCCGCGGGCCACTCTCGGTGATCCGCGGGCCACTCTCGGTGATCCGCATGTCACTCTCGGTGATCCGCGTGCCACTCTCGGTGATCCGCGGGCCACTCTCGGTGATCCGCGGGTCACTCTCGGTGATCCGCGTGCTACTTTGCGCGATCCGAGGGCTACTTTGCGCGATCCGAGGGCGAACTTTCGCGAACGGGCCGCCGACTTCCGCGAGTCACTCGCTGATTTTTCGCAGTTTTGCAGTCACCTCCTCACCCTGGACCGCAGTGCGAGCCATCCCGCAATCCCGGCAAGGACGGCCGCAACTGCGGCACCAATGGCTAACCGTCCGCCAAAAGGTATCGGCACGGCGGCGGCAATGGCGGGAGCATTGGCCTTGCCTCCGTTGTCTCTGGGCTCGTCCGGCTTTGCAGACATGTTAGGCTTCTCACCAGACTTCGGAGGCCAGACTCGCCTGGCCTCGGGTTCAACAACGATAGGAATTCCAACAGCCTTGTCGAAGACATCCGCGAGCTTCTGCCGCTTCTCACGGGAATTCATCACAGAGTAATTCATCGGCAAATCCGGAATGTATTTGCGTAATACTGGGACGACAAATTCCGCATTTCCCAGTTCCTCGTTACCGCTAGTAAACGGCGATGGACTTTCTTCAGGCCAGTCCATTCGATTGCTCCTGAGGCGGCTTGAAAACAATTGATTCTTGAGATCGCCCTCGGGAAGTTTTCTGTAAACATCAAAAAAGAATGCGGAAATATATCTGTTTTCCCAGCATAAGGTCATGATTTCCACCCGCCCCGATTCCATCGCCGCATCGACGAAGGCTCTGGCATTCCCTCCGAGTCCAGTATCGCCAGCCCGCTTTGCTAGGACGCGGGCATCATCCACGGAAATCGTGGAAAAATCTCGCTTTCGGATTTCGCTAATTTCAGAATCGCTTTCAGGAAGATCGACCCCACATGCAAAAGTCGCCAGCAAGACAATGATCAACGCAATGTTCTTCATCGCTTTAGTGGTTAATGTTGCCATTTGTTGACTCGGAACCGTTATTCCCCCAGCCAAGAGTCGGCGGGGTCAGCGTGAGAACCGCCGATTTTACTTTTAGCGCATGGTGCCACGGCTTGAAATCTGAAATCCGGAACCAAGTTTGCCCGGCTCGAATTTTGAGCGGATCATTGATTAGTTCCAAACGCGCAAATTCCAAAAAATCAGCCTCCATTGCAAACGTCTGATCGACAGCCGAACACCATGAGTCAACGGCCGTAAACATAGGGGTGTCCGCGGAGGAAATCTGTCCGATTGCATGATCCAGTCCGTCTCCAGAATATTGATTGTACGGAACATCGTGTTCGTCAACAGGGTTCACGATTGGATCATCATTTCCCTCCGCATCGCCTGCTGGAAACATAATTGGCTCGGTCACGCTTACGATTGGATCGGTCGTTGCCTCTCTTTGCCCCTGCCAAAGCGCGTCAATCGGCACAGCCGCTTGCAAATCTCCTTTGAGGATACCCCTAGGATTTCGGACGGTAACACTCAAATTCCTTGATAAGTCCCATTTTGCGGTTGCCGTGTCTCCCTTGCCTAATGATGGTTTCAGATAATCCTTTTTTGATCCAGGAGGTTTACTCTTGTTATCGCCCCTTAAGTCTGGAACGTCATCGCCACTGGCAATGCCAGTAATGATGAGCGATGGCTGAATGGTAAAGACAAAGCGCCAGCGATCGCCAGCGACCGCCGCATAGACCTGCCCTCCAGGTATTGCTTGAAGTGCTGCGGTAGGCGGCGTCGGCACGCCGTCCGCCCACACCACCCAGACATCCATCTGCGACACCACGGTGCCGTCCTTCTTGCTCTTGAGCTTCACCACGGTCGGGCCGGTCCCGGTGGCGGCGCGGCTCACCTTGCGCTTGTTAGCCGCGCTGCCCGCCACGCCGCCTTCCCACACATAGAACTTATCAAAGCTTGCCGCGGCCATGCTCAACTTCAGTTCCACATAGTCCTGATCAAATAGGTGGACTTCTTCGGAGTCACGAAGTGCCTGATGGTGCTGCCCTCGACAGACGATTTGATCACATCGCCGATGACCCCCACCATGTTATCATCCGGCACGATGCCCGACGGCACTGCCGCGAGCTTTCCATTATTGCTGACCTGCGCGGTGAAATAAACTCCCATCAGTGGCCCGAGAAAATCCCAGGCGTCCGCAGCCGCGGCCGCCGACGGCGCGGATGCGGGCGGGTCTTCCTGCCCGAAGACCGCATAGTCCACCCCCTCCGGAATCTGCAGCGCGTTCACCGCCGCCTGGACTTCCATACGCTCGTCCTCATCCGGGTTCGTGTCACTGCCCTTGAGAAACTTCGGCGTGATCACGACCGTGCTCCCGGCCGGGATTTCCGGGCTTTGCTTCGTGACAGAGGCATTCGTGGCATTGGGCATTTCCTGCTCGCGCGGCGAGCCATCGGGCAGGGTCATGCTCAGGCTGAGGGATGCCCCGGCGTCGCCGTCATCATCGCCATAGGCGAGATTCAGCACGAGCGGCTTCGGCTGGTCGGGGTCGGGGCTGCCGGCGCCGCTTCCGGCATTGGCTCCGCCGCTGCCGCCGCTGCCCGTGGCCGAATCCTCCGCCGTGGTGAAGACAAACTGCGCATTGCCCTGCAAGGC